>NZ_JAUBRO010000034.1:0-50547 GCF_036701945.1 Microcoleus sp. MON1_C1
GGGTGTGACGGGAACGTTAAATGCTTACCCTACTTACATTATAGCTTACTTATCTCTGATTTATTGTTTAAGTCCCGATAAAAAGAAACTTTTTTGTGATGACTACTGATACTACTCCCAAGATTCTCGTTGTGGATGATGACGCAGCCATCCGCAATCTAGTTCATCGCTTTTTAAATCAGAAATATCAAGTAGATTCGGCAGCAGATGGCGAGACGGCTTTAACATTGTTTGAAAAATTCAAGCCACTGCTAGTAATTCTTGATTGGAATTTGCCGGATACTACAGGCTATCACCTCTGCCAGGAAATGCAGCGCCGTACTAATGTTTTTGTGGTAATGCTAAGCAGCCGTACAGACGAAGCGGATAAAATTAAAGTCCTGTCCGCAAGTGCTGATGACTATATCTGCAAACCCTTTGGTTTGGCCGAGTTGGCAATTCGTATAGAAGTTGTGTTGAGACCCATGAGGCCTGTGACTCCATCACGTATTGTATTCGATGGATTCGCGATCGATTCAGCGCGCCGGGAAGCAACACTCAACGATCGCATTATCAAGTTAACAGCCTTGGAATTTAAGATATTGTATTTTTTGGCTAGTCATTCCGGTCAATCTTGGAGTCGCCAACAGCTAATCGAAAAAATTTGGGGGTGGAACTGCGACGATACAGGAGAAGAGAAAGTTGTTAGCGTACATATCGGTCAGATTCGCAAGAAAATGATGGAAGTTGATGCTACTGGATCGCAGTTTATTAAAACTATTCGGGGTTACGGTTACAGGTTCGAGTCGCCCGTTAGCGAAGCCCTCGAAGAGGATCGCACGGCAATGGCAATTTCCTAAGCTCATCGGCATTAACCACCTTATTTGGTGAAAAACCTATTTTCCCACCTGCCGTGGGGCAGCCAGATGCCTCCTAGGGAACGAACGCGATCGGGTAACATGAAGTATGCCCCAGCCGTGCCTAAAGGTTTGAGCTGTGGATCGAAGATTTCGATTTCCTGTCGCTGATATTCGTTTTGTGTCGGTTCCCGCAGCGGATGATAGTCTTCAAGTCGGTCTAAATCGTCCAAAATAGCCGAGCTTGCGAAACAGAGGAGAAAACCGCAGACTGTGCCATCTCCGGCCATCATCGCAGGATAGCCGATCGGCAGGGCAAAAAGTTGACCGCGGGCGATCGCGGGGCAAGCATCCACAACTTTTCCTTCGCAGTAGCGGAGGTAGTTGGACTCCCCCGGTTTGAGAGTGCCGTATACAAAGACTTTCATCGGGTAGGGCTTAACCGCTAGTTTTTGCTAACATAGATGGCTAAGCTAATAGTTTAAGTCTCGCGGGCGATCGCGACTGCAATCTTGATAAATTTCGTTGTTTACCCTTTCTTATAATTCATGACTCTAGCAGTTAGTTTTATTGCTTTTGGACTTCGGCCTTTGTACTTGAGCTCTTTTTTGCCGTCCCTGCCCCTGGACAGCTTGTTTTCGACTCAAGGGATTATGGTAATGCTGCTGGCCGCCTATGCGGGGGCGATGTGGATGTTTCTCACCAGTGCTCCGAAGGTACACACGGTGATGGTATCGGATCTCGGGCAAGCGAGGGAATTCTATGAAGGTATGCTAAACCTGCCCGTAGCAGAAGTGCCGCTGCACTACTACTACAATTACGAGCAAACTTTGGGGACAACTGGTATCGATCCGCTGTATTTGTCGCCGAATGTCGGGAGGGCAACGAGCTCTCAAACGATGGGGAGTCCGGATGGTTTGTGGTATCAGTTGATGAAAAATACCCAACTGCACATTATTAGCGGGGCCGGTGTAGGGGAAAAAAATCGCCCGCGTCACGTTTGTTTCGATCGCGAATGTTTGGATCAGCTATTGATGAGGGTACAAACTCGCGGCATTAGTTATAAAATTCGCCGGGAAAAGCCGCTGAATTTTTTGGTCAAGGATTACGACGGCCTGGTCATTGAAATGGCTGAGGTTAGTAATTAGATAAGACTCGGCTTTTGAAACCGATCGTACACAAAATTTAGTCTCTGCAGAGAGGGACAAAAGAATCAAAGGGGTATTACATCCCAAGTTAGAAACCCGGTTTATCTAAAAAACCGGGTTTCTTATTCATTAATTAATCTTAGATTCAACGCTAGATTTTTCCGAAACCGCCGCTGCTTTAATCTCTGAAATCGCTTTCCGGCTGAAGAGTTGGAAATAGAGAGAAACAAAAAACTCTTTGACTGGAAAAACAATAAAAGTCAAAGGATTAATTGTCACGATGATATTGCGAACATCGGCTTTAGCTTGTTTGACAACTTGCTGCGCTACCCAATCTGGAGACAGAATGCCGATCGGGTTTAAGTTGCTTTTAAACGGCCCTAAAATTAGTTTGCGGACGATGCAGGGTGCGTCTAACCGGCGCAGGGTGACTAAATCTCCCAGGGCGCGTTTGCTGAGTTCGTACAGGGGACTGACAGCGGGAATTACTTCTGCTTCGGAAGTGTTGATCCAGACTTCTTTGCAAGCGATGTTTTCGTTAGTGCGGACTGTTAAGAAAAAGAGTTCCATCAGCCGCCACGCGGAAAAAGTGTTAATTTCGTAGGAGTTGGCGATCGCTTCTCCTGTTCTTTCTCCGTGTACATTAATCCCGTGATTGATGACGAGAAGATCAATTTTTTCTAACAATAGGGCTAAGTCTGCCTCTTGGCCAGCTTGCCAAGTTACGGTTTTTACAGGTAAATTTTCGCCGTCTACATCCAAAGTAATTTCCTCATTTCCAGAGGTGAGGGCGATTACTTTTGCACCAGCTTTGTGCAGGTGTTTGAGAAGCGAACGACCTAAAGTTCCCGATGCACCGGTGACGGCTACAGTTTTGCCTTTGAGAGAAAGTGCTGTACCCATAAGTTTATCTATTAAGGTGAAAGTACCGCAATAGTAAGCATTTTGATTGTCGAAGTGATGCCGCCAGTGATAAGGTTTATTAACTAACCACTTGCCAGGGGGAGTAAGGAAATCTCCCGGTTGGTGGGTGATGTCGGTTAATTCGTCTGCGCCTTTGATGCCGCACGCGCGGGCGATCGCGCTCAACAAAAAGCCTAAAGTATAAATACAACCCGCTGCTGCGCCCCAGTGATATTCCGGCAGCCCAAAATAAGCTACAACCCACAGCAACAAGCCCAAAACCATCATCGCCGCACCTTCGGGCACGTCGTGACGCCAGTGTGCTTGCTTGTAAATAGTCTCGCTGACGGGGGTCAAATTAGGGCGGAAAACGCGGTGATGCCAAGTGTGCAGCTTTTGCAGGGGTGCCCAATAATGGGACACGACGTGATAAAAGTCTCGTATTATTTCTGCCCAGCAGACAGAAGCTATTGCCAAAGCGCCGACTATCCAGTAATTTACCATGCTCGCACCAGTTTGAAATTTGAGATATTAGATATTGTCTGCTTTGAAAGATAACTCAAAATGGCTTTTATTGCTAGTCTGGAAGTTGACTCAGGCGTTTTAAAATCTGCAAAACCCGGTACAATTCATTGCCTGGATTGGAAATAACAAATTCAGCCGATCGCGCATACTGGGGAGTTTCCCCTCTAACTAACTTGACAAAATTGAAGTTAGCACCTGTGGCAATCATTCCAAAAGTAGGAGTTTCAGGATTGGGATCTGCCAGCATATATGTCAGGAGTTGGGCAAGTGCTTCGTCAGTTGAAAACGAAAGTTGTTTGGATTCAATTACTGTCACCCACAAGTTTGCTTTCATAATTAGGATATCTATTCTGCCTTCGATGATTCTGCCTTCGTCTTCCTCTTGAATGGATATCGACTTTTCGGCTTTGACTTGAAAAGGAGACTCATACAGACCGGCAATAAACAAAATAGGGCTGATGATTGTTAGCTTGACGGCATTGTCCAATACAGGCGGGGTGTCTACCAAGTTGAAGTATATGTCTTGGACGCGATCGAGCAATTGTTTTTCTGAGTCTGTTACGTCGGGCAAGTTTTCTTGCCATTCTCGGAAAAATTCACTGTTGCGAACTCGCTGCAAGCCGAAGTTATCGATTAGATAGCGGAGGTTGATATCTCTTGCTTGAAGTTTTTGCATTATGATATTAATAAAGTTTTTAATCGTTATTAATAATAAGTTTAGCAGAATTCTGATTGTTGACCGCAGATGAATGCAGATGAAATGCAGATAAAGCAGATTTGGCTGAGATGTCTGTTTATGGGGATTTGCGATCGGCAATTCGCTGTTTTTGCGTGGCTTGCATTTCCAGCAATTGCGGCACGGTTACAAAACGATATCCCTGCTGTTTGAGTTTGGGAATAATTGCAGATAGCGCCTCGACTGTTTGCTGGCGATTGCCGCCGCCGTCGTGCAACAATACGATCGCCCCCGATGTCGCTTGGGATAGCACGGTAAGAGCGATCGCAGCGGCCGGAGGTTGCAGAAAGTCTTTAGGGTCGATCGACCACATCACCACTACATAATTTTTCTTTTTAGCGTAAGCTGCCAAACCGTTATTTAAGCGGCCGCCGGGAGGGCGAAACAAGAAACTTTTGGCCCCAGTCGATCGAGAAATATGAACCCCAGTATTATCTATTTCATCTGATGCTGTTTTTTCGGTAACATTGTGAGAATAGTGATGCCAACTATGGTTGCCGATCGCATTTCCCGCTTGCACAACTCTTTTCGCAATTTCTGGATACTCCCGCAAATTTGCACCCAAACAGAAAAATGTACCCACAACTTGATGTTTCTGCAAAATTTCTAATATTTTCAAAGTTTCAGGCGAAGGGCCATCGTCAAATGTCAGGGCGATAACTTTTGAGTTGTTAATACTTGCTTTATAAACTATTTGGCTGCGAAATTGCGCGGGCGGTGCGAAGACTAAAGGTTGTTCGGGAGGTTTGGGAGAGGGAGTTGCGGGGGGAGAAGGGGGTGTTTTTAGTTTTCGGGGTTTCAGCAGGTTTGGCGGGGGATTTTCAACTGGTGCGATCGGTATTAACGGATTTGAATTGGCGGTTTTTCTGTTTTCCGACAACAGAGAAATTGTGATGCTCAATCCGATAAGTATAACGGTTTTAAGACCCCGTTTTTTATTGCCTTTGCGACTCATCCGATATAGGAGTTATTTTGAACAATCTCATTATGCCTGATTGTTCTGCTAGCTTAAAAATTTTGTAAATTATTTTTTTTTGCCAAACGTCGATCGCACTAAAGCTAGACTTAGGCAGAAACCGGGTTTTTTTAGGCAAATCAATCGTGGCTAGCCACCCTTTCCGCTATCAAAACCCGGTTTCTTATTAATAAAAAATCTACACTTTCAGGCTCTTTCCGCGACAATAAAACAACGTGATGACACCCTATCTGTCAAGGAATATCTACAATCGGCAAGTTTGCCGTGCCCTTTCATCCTCGGGTTCTTGCCACCCAAAAGCAAAATGACTCACCGCATTAATTTGCGGCGTCGCCGAGCGAATTGCCCGCATTTGAATCTCCAAAGACGGCCGATTTTTCAGAGGTTTTCCCCAATCTCCAGCAATGGCAGGAATAATTTTCGCTCCCGCAGGTGCTAAACTCACTGTTCGCTGGACCTGTGGCACAATGCAGCTTACATCGCCGCAATTTCCGTAAGACATGGCGTGGAATTCCATTGCAGCCGGAAAGGTGTCCCAAGGCTGCAATCTCGAATCATATCCCCCTTGATTTATGGCTTGATTTGCAGTGGGAAAAAACACCGCTCCTACAGGAATTCCCATCCTTTGAGCTGGTTGAATTGCTATCCCCAAAAAATCTAAAATCCCTTGGACTGCGTGAGCAACGCTCAGTTTCCACAAATCTTTTTGCAGAATGCCAGTATCGGGAAGCGGCGGTGTCGGTTTTGGTGTGGCAGTTGCAGCGTTTGGCTTGTTAGCGGCGGGAGTTGTTGAGGCCGATCTTGATGCGGCATTCTCCCTTCTAGAAGGTGGAGTTGCTACTGACATCGCCTGCGGAATTCGCCCTTGCCAAAGAGGTTCTCGCTCAGTTGGATACTGTTTGACTACTGCTTGAACGTCATTAGGATTGATAAATCCCTTAGTCAAATACCGCTGAATTAAATCTCGCCCTTGCTGATTGTTAGCCCGCTGCAAAAGAACTTGCTGCGATGCTGGGCCGTAAATCCACAAGTCTTGAACTTTGGTAGCCACTGAAGCGGGTCCGATGCCCCGTAGATAGCGAATGTAGTCGAACAACATTCCTTGGGGCTTGCGCTTGACTATTTGATTTACTAACAAAGTATAGTCTTGCCGTGCTTGTGGGTTGTACGGATCGATAAAGGCTTGGTTGCCCGGAACTTCTCCGAAGTCCTCGTTAATTGCTGCCTCTTCACTTACTGTTAAACTTGTCTGATTTTTACCGTTGATAGCGAGGGTTTGCTGTCTGTCGGGACGCTGAGCATAGCTATAGCCAAAGTTCATGGTAAATAACCAGGCGTAAACTTTTAAACCTCGCTGTTTGCCTTTGGCGATCGCCTTTTCTAACAAATCGTATTTCTCGTAACCGCGATTTCTCAAAACAGAAGGCCAAGCCGTAGGATTGTCTGCGACTGGTAGCAGCACTTGACCATCGTAAAACACTTCAACATAGACTTGGTTGTAGCCTTTATTCACAACTTTGTCTAATACTCGATCGAGTTCTCCGGGTCTGACATCGCAGGGATACAAACGCAGCCAAACTGCTTGGGTTTCCGGCCAAGTTTTTTGGCGGCATTCTGCTATTTCCCGCGCGTGTTTGTTCAAAACAGCAAAATATGCTTGCTGAGATTCCCGTTTTCCCGACAGCGCGGCGCGGCGCAAGTCTTCTTTTTGATTGACCTGTTCTTGGGATAATTGGCAGTAGGCTGATGTTTGGGCAAAAGCTGGTTGATTTCCGATAAACGGCCAAACAAGCTGGCTGATGAAGCTACTGGTTAAAACAGCAGTTACCGCACTTAAAAAGCGTCGCTGGTGTTGAAAATTCGCGATGCGAGTTGGTGCAATTTTCATGGGAGAATGGAATGGGGTTTTCTGGTTTAAATTGGGTGGCGATCGCAAAAATGCGATCGCGCTCAACAAGCAGCTACAAATTTTCTACTTTTTTCGGTTGACTTAGTTATGGCACAAGTCGATCGCACAATGCAAATTCTATCTGGCGGCAATTTAAATTCAATAAGGGCGATCGGGTAAGATAAAACTCGGTGATTCCACCGCTGCTATGTTATACAAACTTTCCTCTGCCTAACAGTTGGCGCGCAGGCACTCGCCTTCGCGGACTCAAAAATAAAGGGGGTAAAAAGCCCGGATTTGATATCATATCCAGTTCGATTTTTCAGGATTTTTTCCCTAAATTCTGCATAAAAAAGCGCCTGGGTACAGTGGGCGCTAAAAGCAGTTGATATTTCTACTAAAAATTGTTAACACTCAAATATCAAGGATGAAAGATGAATTATTAAAATTTCTCCTCGATCCTAAATTTTGAGATTAAGCTCCTCTGTTAAGAGCAGCTTCAATCTGCTGAAATTCTGACTCAAGACGCTTTTTCAATTTTTCAGGAACGGGACGGTTTGGATAGGAACTGTAATGTCCTGCCAAAGAGTTTAATGCCGTCCGCATTGTCGTGAAAGATGCCAGCTTGGTAAGAGCGGGATCGCGGCGGTATTCAGCAAAAAAATCGTTGATACTTGTGCGAGCCTTGGCTTGAGCCGCTGCTTTTTCCGGCGTGCCCTCTGGCAAAGTGAGCGCTGTTCTCAAGCTGTTCACTAATGCTAATGTGTCTTGGCCATAATCTCCACTCAGAGTGGCTGGAACATTGGTACAGCCCGCTACGCCGATGACAACAACTAATACCAGGGCTAACAGACGGGAAATGTAATGCTTCATAAGGGTTAGAAAAAAGGAAGCGAAAGAGGCAATCAAAATTAACCTTTATCCTATCTCGAATTGAGCTAATAATGCCAACTTCTCCATTTTTTTTGTACCATTACCATGAAACATAAAATTTGTCAATCTAAAATCTACAATCTACAATCTACAATCGATTGATTTGTCCAGCAACGACGGATAGAATTTGGGTTTGTCGCAGCCACTGAGCGTCAAAAGCGCCTAAGTGAGTCGTAGTAATCAGAGTTTGAAATCGTTCTTGAATTGTTTCTAAAAGTTGATTTTGGCGGCTCAAATCGAGTTCTGCAAGTACGTCGTCGAGCAACAGTAAAGGCGCTTCGCCGACGACTTCTTCAATAAGCTGCAATTCGGCTAATTTTAAGGCTAATACTAGAGTTCGCTGCTGACCCTGAGATGCGTATTGACGAGCTGGAGTATTGTTAATTGTAAATGTAATATCGTCGCGGTGGGGGCCGACTAAAGTGGTTCCTTGAAACTGTTCTGCGATCGCCCTTTTTTGAATTTTCTCTAAAAATGCTTGTCGCACTCCTTCGAGATTATCTTTAGCGATTAATTCCGCCCCTACTTCAATATTAGCATCGTATTTCACATCTAAAACTTCTCCTGAACCGCTAATTGAACGGTGCCAATTTCGAGCTAAAGGCATCAAACGCTCCAAAATTCGATCGCGCCTGCGGATAACGCGAGCGCCCGCTGTCGCCAACTGCGCGTCCCACAAAGCTAATTCCGAACTGGGAATTGGGAATTGGGAAGTGGGAATGGGGAATTGGGAATTGGGGATTGGGAAGTCTTCTGTATTTTCCGGTTCGGAACTTTCGGGTGCAATAAATCGCATTTTGTCAAAACCTTCGGAAAATTCCGCTTTCCTGATTTCTTTAGAACGTTTCAACAAAGCGTTTCGCTGGCGCAAAATTTGGTTGTACTGCTGCAAAATGTGAGCGTAAATCGGTTCTAACTGGATGACTAGGCGATCGATCCAATTGCGCCTTCCTTCGGGCCCGCCGCGCACTAAGTCCAAATCCAAACAAGAAAATTGCACTACATTTAAGACGCTCAAAAAGTCTAAATGGCGGCGCAGCGGTTCACCGTTGATCTTCAGCGTTCGACGCGCCCCAGAGCGAAGAGTTAAAGCTAAGTCGATTGCTCCGGTTTGACGTTCGAGTGTAGCATCAATTTGCCCGATCGGCTTTGAGTCGAGTATTAAATCGCGATCGCGCCCTACCCGGTGGCTTTTTAAGGTAGAAAGCAACTCTACCGCTTCTAACAAGTTAGATTTTCCTTGCGCGTTATTTCCTACTAAAATGGTTTTGGGAGCGTCAAACGCTACCTTTTGATCGAAGTAGTTCCGAAACTGCCGTAGGTGCAGCGTTTTTAAATACATACTATTAGTAATTGGTAATTATTGGTAATACACTCATCGTGGGGTGCACGACCGGGCGCACCTTACAGGTTGGCCACCGAGCGCTTTTACGATTGCGATTTTCGCCGAGCGTTGCCCTCGCAATGACATTATAACGAAGTAATAAATGTTTTATTGTGACACAATCTATTTAGTCTTCATAGCGATGACTTTCGCTGGAGGCCAGGGGTTTTACACCCTGGCGAATGTTGAGAATAGTGCTAAGCGAGCGCTCTAGCTAATAAGGAAACATCAACCAGTATGCCTTAGCCATTATTAACACTATTTTCTAGCTTTGTAAAAGCGCAAAAACAGTTTTTCCATTTCAATCCAGACAAACATCAGAGCGCTGAAACCGAAGCAAACTAGCAACTCAAACCCCGTTAAATAATGAGTCCCAAAAAATGCTCTCAGCGGCGGAACGTAAATCAGCATCAATTGCAGAATAGTAGTCACAATTACAGCCGCCCACACAAAAACATTAGTGAAGGGATTTAACTCAATAGTTAGCTGAGTGTTAGACCGAATTGCGATCGCGTGACCCATTTGCGCCAAACAAAGAGTTGTAAACACCATTGTTTTCCAAGCATCTGGATCTCCGTGTCCGGGAGAGTGAGTATATCCGTAAGCCCAGGACATCATCGCGATCGTCAAAATTGCAAAAATAATCCCGATCCGAATCATGTAAGAACCCAAACCCCGCGCAAAAATACTTTCTCGCGGACTGAAAGGAGGCCTTTTCATCACGTTCGGTTCCCCCGGTTCCACAGCCAACGCCAAAGCGGGAACGCCGTCTGTTACTAAGTTCATCCACAAAATTTGCAGCGGCGTCAGCGGCACTCCTCCCAAACCCATTAAAGGTGCGGCCGCAATTGTCAAAACTTCGCCGATGTTGCTGCCCAAAATGTATTTAATAAAGCGGCGAATATTGCTATAAACCACTCGCCCTTCTTCAGCGGCGGCGACAATAGTTGCGAAGTTGTCGTCGAGGAGCACCATATCGCTAGCTTCTTTGCTGACATCGGTGCCGGTAATCCCCATAGCGATGCCGATATCGGCTTGTTTCAAGGCGGGGGCGTCGTTAACTCCGTCGCCGGTCATCGCGACAAATTTGCCCCAACTTTGCAAAGCTTGGACTATTCGCAATTTGTGTTCGGGGGAAACGCGGGCGTAAACGCTAACCTGTTCGACTTGCTGTTTGAGTTCTTCTTGGCTGAGCTTTTCTAATTCTTGACCGGTGAGAACTCGATCGCCCTCTTTAGCAATACCTAAATCGTAGGCGATGGCTTTTGCTGTCAACTGGTGGTCTCCTGTAATCATCACCACCCGAATGCCAGCATTGCGGCACTTCACCACTGCTTCCCGCACTTCCGGGCGCGGGGCGTCCAGCATACTGACGAGTCCCAGCCAAATCATGTCTTGTTCGCTGGTTTCCTCAGAACCTTCGGGCGGCACGTTTTCCCAGAGTTTGTACGCAAACCCGAGGACTCGCAAACCGCCGCTTGCCATGTTGTTGTTTTCGGCGAGGATGCGATCGCGCATTTCCTGCGTTAAAGGTTGTACTCGATCGCCGACTATAATGCCTTTGCAGCGCTCCAAAGTCAACTCTGGAGAGCCTTTGGTCAGCATCAAATAATTCGGCTGCTGTCCTTCTGCTGCGGGAAATCCCGAATTTCCCGATCGGCCGGGCACTTCGCAAATCACGCTCATGCGCTTGCGTTCGGAAGAAAAAGGAAATTCCGCCGTCCGCGGCAGCAATTGAGACTGTTTATCCTTATAAATGCCTGCTTTTCCCGCTACACACAGCAGAGCTCCTTCTGTGGGGTCGCCTAAAATCTGCCATTCTTGCTGTTCTTGTTGCAATACTGCGTCGTTGCAAACTGCACAGGCAATTAATAAAGATTCGAGTTCTGGATATTCCTCTAAATTATTAATTTTGGCCGATGTCAGGCGATCGCTAAAATCTCCGATCGGGGCATAGCCATCGCCTGCGACGGCGACTGTGCAGTCGCCCGTAGACACTAGCTGAACTACCATTTTATTTTGAGTCAGAGTACCTGTTTTGTCAGAACAAATGGTAGTTACCGAGCCCAAAGTTTCTACCGCAGGCAGTTTGCGAATCAGGGCGTTTCGCTTCACCATCCGCCTAGTTCCGAGTGCCAGAGTAACTGTCACGACTGCTGCGAGTCCTTCGGGAACCACAGCCACAGCCATGCTCAGAGAAACTTCTAACAAATCTTCAAACCTGCTGGTATCGAACCCGATGCCGCCGTTTTGGAAGGTAATCATGCCGCCGATGACGACTATTGCGACTAAGGTTAGGGCACCGGAGACTAGAACATTTCCCAACTGGCTCATCCGCTGTTGCAGGGGAGTCGGTTCGTTTTCTACTGACTGAAGCATGGCGGCAATTTTGCCCAGTTCAGTTTCCATTCCGGTGTTGGTGACGATCGCCTTTGCTCGTCCCTGAACAACTTCTGTGCCCTGAAAAATCACGTTGAGTCGATCGCCCAAGGAAGCATCTTCGGCAAGTTCTAGATCAGCTTGCTTGGTTACTGCTAGAGCTTCTCCTGTCAAAGCAGATTCTCTGACTTGCAGATTTGATGTTTCGATCAAGCGTGCGTCTGCTGCTATTTTTACCCCAGCCTCCAACAGCATCACGTCTCCGGGTACGAGTTCCTTGGCTGCTATTTCCGAAGTTTTGCCGTCCCGCACGACTCTGACTAGGGGAGAAGCGAGGTTTTTGAGGGCTGCGAGGGCTTTTTCAGCACTTTGCTCTTGGAAATACCCGAGAATGCCGTTGAGTATGACGATCGCAAAAATGGCGATCGCATCTTTGGGAAAAGTATTCGACCGAATGTCCAAAAAAGCCGAAATCACGGCCACACCCATCAGCATCAACAACATGATGTTGGTGAACTGATCGACAAAAATCGACCACGGACTGCGGCCTCCTGTTTCTTCGAGTTCGTTGGGGCCGTATTGCTGCAAGCGTTCTGACACCTGTTGGCTGCTCAAGCCAGCCTCTTTGTTGCTGCTTAGCTGCTGGAGAGTTTTGTCAATTGCTACGGTGTGCCAAGAAGAGGGAGAAGTTGAAGACATAAATTACGATCGCGCATGGGGAAATTAGGCGAATCAGGCCGGAAAGCTACAGCCGATGGATGTGGCTGATTACAGCCAGAGACTTTTAAGTTTTGAGTTCTGAATCAAAAACTGTTTAACTTGGGACTCGTTTTGGGCGGTTCGATGCCGGGGAAGCAAAAAGCTTTTAACTTCACTGCGTCTGGCGGCTCGATCGCGCCGTTTGTATACCTACGGCTGATAGCACCTATCCACCTTACTACTAAAAATTAGCAATTCCTTCGGCTATTACACAGAAAAGAAGCTGAAAGCAAGAGTGATTTTATTACGGGGATGCAACCGTGCGCCGCAGGTTAAAACCTACCTTAAAAAAAACGTCATAAAACGCTTGTATCCGAACTCATCTATTTTGCATTGTTTAATGTTAAAAGAAAAATGGCGCTGCGGCGACAGGTCTCGATCGCCTCTGTTGGTTTTCTCACCATCGACAATGCTCAGCTTGCCACACCCTTCCGTGCGACTAGCCTGTGGGAAGCAGAACATAGAACATATAGATGAAGAAAGTTTTTTTGCAACCGCTGCCGGCTGGCTCTGGGGTCAAGTCCACTGACTCCCCAGAGCAAGCATCCCCGCGTTATGAAAGACCGGGCCCGGTCTTTCAACTTCCAACGGTTGAGTTTTGTCACTAAATGCTGATATTTCCGGCAAAAGCTGAGGCTGTGGCGAGCGGGTTCCCAATCTTTTGGATTTTGCCCACACCCAATTCTGCAGCCATCCTGACATCGGGCAGAATTTTTGCTTTTTTCCCTATTCCCCCAGCCTTCTTTTACGAAAACTTTAATTTACTTAATACTTCTTAACAATTCGGCTTTTCCAGAGAAAGCCAACAAAGGCTATCGGGCCACGGGACGGTTCCGGGCGGTTCTACCGCCACAGCAGGGCGATCGAAGCAAACTCTGCGTTTATTTGGACAACCCCGCATCTACCCGAGGAAGGAGATTTGCCCGCACTTGCCCTCCCGAGATTTACCTTCTTAGAGAGATAAGTTTCTGTAATAATTTGTAATAAACAAACGCAGGCGAGCATTGTATAAAGATTATCAGAGGGTTGAAACGACAGGCCAAAGTTAACAAAAACCCTGATTGACAAGGTTTGTCGCATCTCATAAAAGGTGTAAAATTTTCTAAGGTTTCTTAAACCTCCGTTGCAATGTAACAATAGTGCAGGTAGCGGAAAGGGAGAGATCGATGGGACCAGCAGAGTAGCTGGCATCAAATTTCAACCCTTGCAGGCACTCGTAGCCTGAACAAATTTAACTTAACGGTTTTATACCGCAACCAAACTCAATTAACTCAAATAGGAGAGTTCTTTCATGTTTGACGCATTTACAAAAGTGGTTTCCCAATCTGACGCTCGGGGCGAATTTCTAGCTCAGGGTCAACTAGATGCTCTCAGCGGCATGGTTTCCGACGCTAACAAGCGGATTGACGCAGTAAACCGCATCACCGGCAACGCATCCAGCATCGTAGCCAATGCAGCTCGCGCCCTGTTCGCCGAACAGCCGCAACTGATCGCTCCTGGTGGCAATGCTTACACCAACCGCCGCGCGGCAGCTTGCTTGCGCGATATGGAAATCATCTTGCGCTACGTGACCTATGCAACATTTGCAGGCGATGCCAGCGTTTTGGACGACCGCTGCTTGAACGGTCTGCGTGAAACATACCAAGCTCTGGGAGTTCCCGGTGGCTCAGTTGCAGCCGGCGTGCAAAAAATGAAGGAAGCAGCGATCGCGATCGCTAACGACCCCAACGGTGTTACCCGTGGTGATTGCAGCTCGCTGATGTCTGAAATCGGCAGCTACTTCGACCGCGCAGCTAATGCAGTCGGCTAAAAATAGCCAAGCGAACCTTTCTTGTAAAGAAGCGAGCATCGCATTTTTGCAAACAATCATTTTTGTACAAAAACAACACAACATTAGGGAGAAACCAGAACAATGAAAACCCCTTTGACTGAAGCAGTAACAGCAGCCGATTCTCAAGGCCGTTTCCTGAGCAGCACTGAACTACAAGTCGCCTTCGGCCGTTTCCGCCAAGCAGCAGCAGGTTTGGAAGCAGCAAAAGCGTTGACCGCCAATTCTCAGCGCTTGATCGACGGTGCAGCTCAAGCTGTGTACAACAAATTCCCGTACACCCAACAAATGCAAGGCCCCAACTACGCTTCTACCCCAACAGGTAAAGCGAAGTGCTCTCGCGACATCGGCTACTACCTCCGGATGGTAACCTACTGCTTAGTTGCAGGCGGCACAGGTCCGATGGACGAGTACCTGATTGCAGGTGTTGACGAAATCAACCGGACATTTGAATTGTCTCCTAGCTGGTACGTTGAAGCTCTCAAGTACATCAAAGGCAACCACGGTCTGAGTGGCGACGCTGCAACTGAAGCGAATTCCTACATCGACTACGCAATCAACGCTCTAAGCTAGATTTGCGTGATGCCCGGAATTGTAAGCTGCTGTTAGCTTAAGTGTTAGCGGTTGTTTACAATTCCGGGCATCTGCGATCCAAGCCTAGTTTTGCAAATACTTTTTTAAGCAGTTTTCAATTTTTAAAGCAAAAAAGGAAGAAGCAAAAATGGCGGGATTAGGTGCAGCAGAACGTTTGGGAATAAAAGCATTTGAAGAAGCCGGACGGGTAGAACTGCGCCCCCACTGGACGCAAGAGGATGTGGAAGCAGTAATTCGCGCTGCTTACAGCCAAGTTTTCGGTAATGAGTATTTAATGTCGAGCGAACGACTTACCAGTGCTGAATCTCTGCTGCAGCAAGGGCAGATTTCAGTGAAAGATTTTGTGCGGTCAATTGCACATTCCGAAACCTATCGGAAAAAGTTTTTTTATCCGAACTCGCAAACGCGGTTAATCGAGCTTAACTACAAGCATTTGTTGGGCCGCGCTCCTTACGACGAGTCGGAAATTGCTTTCCACGTTGATTTGTACAATGCAGAAGGCTACGAAGCTGAAATTAATTCTTACATTGACTCGCTTGAGTATGAAGAAAATTTTGGCGAAAGTATAGTGCCTTACTATCGCGGTTTCGCGACTCAAAGAGGTCAAAAAACCGTCGGTTTTAACCGGATGTTTCAACTGTACCGGGGTTTTGCTTCTAGCGATCGATCGCAAAACCAAACCCAAGCCCGGCTGACTTGGGAAGTAGCGAGAAATATGGCTTCGCCGATATACACGGCCTCCACCGGAAAAGCCCTTGGCGGCACATCCGGCGGTTCTCGCGACCAGCTCTACCGAGTCACCGCAATGCAAGGTTCGGCTAATTTTTCGCCCCAAGTGCGGCGGACTACTACCGAATATCTCGTGCCTTACGAGCAACTTTCGAGCCGCTTGCAGCAAATCAACAAACGTGGCGGCAAAGTGGTAAGTATTACCACAGCTTAAAGTTTGTGTATTGACGTTTTTTTGAAACGTCTTTAGCAAATTAGGACTAAGGCTAAAAAATTCTTCAATTTTATGTGTATAGGTAAGGTGTGCAGTGCACACCCTACTTTGAGGCATATTATCCTTAGTCCTAAAAATTTCAAGTGCAACCAAGCATTAAACTTTTGTCATTAATAATTTAGGAGGAAATCTGGTGGCGATTACAACAGCAGCGTCCAGACTGGGAACATCCGCATTGAGCGATGCGCCGAAGGTAGAATTGCGCCCGAACTACAGCAAAGACGACGTTGAAACTGTGATTCGTGCGGTTTACCGTCAGGTGCTGGGCAACGACTATTTAATGAAATCCGATCGACTTACAAGTTCCGAGTCTTTGCTGCGGGACGGCAGTTTGACGGTACGAGAATTTGTACGCGCTGTAGCTAAGTCAGAACTGTACAAAACCAAGTTTTTCTACAACAGCTTCCAAACTCGGACGATCGAACTAAACTACAAACACTTGCTCGGTCGGGCTCCCTACGACGAATCTGAAGTAGTTGAGCACTTAGATTTGTACCAAACACAAGGCTACGACGCTGATATTGATTCTTACATCGATTCAGTAGAGTATCAAGAAAACTTCGGCGACAGTATCGTGCCTTACTACCGCGGTTTTAACACC
Source organism: Microcoleus sp. MON1_C1 (assembly GCF_036701945.1). NCBI lineage: Bacteria > Bacillati > Cyanobacteriota > Cyanophyceae > Oscillatoriales > Microcoleaceae > Microcoleus > Microcoleus sp. MON1_C1. The sequence goes on from NZ_JAUBRO010000034.1 coordinate 16,494, forward strand.
CAGCGTGGTCAAAAAACCGTTGGTTTTACCCGGATGTTTCGCCTGTATCGCGGCTATGCAAACAGCGATACATCTCAACTAGAAGGCAATAACTCTCGCTTAGCTGTCGAACTCGGCACTAACACCGCTACGCCTGTAGTCGGTCCCTCCGGCGGTAACGAAGGTTGGGCATATCGGCCTTCTGCCAGAAACGTAACTCCCAGCAGCACTTTCGGCGGCGCTGCAGCTTACGGCAAAGAAGGGCGGCTGGTGCGCGTGGAAGTTTCCGGCATTCGCACGGGCGGCTATCCTAGCGTGCGCCGCAGCAGCAAGGCTTTCATCGTACCTGTTGAGGATTTGTCCTCGCAACTGCAGAAATTTCAACGCCTGGGCGCGAAAATCGCCAGCATTACTCCAATTTAGTCAGTTGGCAGTTGGCAGTTGGCAGTTACTAGCTTTTAGTCAACAGTCAACAGTCAACAGTCAACAGTCAACAGTCAACAGTCAGAATTACCAATTACCAAGAAGCTTATGTTGGGTCAATTTGTAGCTGGAATAAGTGGCAATACAACTTCGGCTGGTCGCTGCTTTCGGTATGAAGTTGTCGGTTTGCGCCAAAGCGATGAAACAAATAATGTGGATTATTCGATTCGATCGAGCGCGAGTACATTTATCAACGTGCCTTACAATCGGATGAATCAAGAAATGCAGCGGATTACTCGCATGGGCGGGAAAATTGTCAGCATTCATCCTTTAAACGCGGGTGCAGAATCATCCCATCAGTCATCCCATGAATCATCCCATGAATCATCCCATGAATCATCTGGTGATCACCAATAGTTTGGTGGGAGGGGCGATGAAAATCGCTTCTTGTCAAGCTAGAAGGGGCGATGAAAATCGCTCCTTGTCAAGCTAGAAGGGGCGATGAAAATCGCTTCTTGTCAAACCAAGTCCGCCTGCGCGGAATAAGAGTTAATGCAACCCGCGCAGGCGGGTTTTGTCTGTTTAGCAGCGATTTCAATCGCCGAATAACTAATAACTAATAACTAATAACTAATGACTATGGATTATTACGAATCCGACTCACCGCCGGCGGGTGTAGCTGAGGGCGAGTCTTTAACTGTTGAACAGGCGATCGCAAATTTGCACTCCCAAGATTACAGTCTCCGGTATTATGCTGCTTGGTGGGTTGGCAGATTTCGAGTCAAGGAACCTGCCGCTATTGCAGCTTTAATTGCGGCATTGGAAGAAGAGTCAGAACAAACAAAAATCGGCGACTATTCCCTATTACGAAATGCGGCGCGGGCTCTGGGTAAATTGGGTGACAAACAAGCCTTACCGGCCCTGATTCGTTGTTTGGAATGCGCTGATTATTACGTGCGAGAAGCGGCGGCTCAAGCTCTAGAAATGCTGGGCGAGATCGATTCTATTGGGCCGCTAATGAAGCTATTGGATGGGGGCGTAGCTGTGGCTGTGCGAGTGCCAGGAAAATCGCACCTCGTGCAACCTTACGACTCGATAATTGAAGCTTTGGGAACGCTGAAAGCCACAGAAGCAATACCCCTAATTTCACCTTTTTTAGAACATTCTGTGGAGCGGGTGCAGTACGCTGCGGCGCGGGCGATGTATCAGTTAACTGGAGAGCGGGTTTACGGAGAGCGGTTGGTAAGTGCTTTGAATGGGGAGAATTTGCAGTTGAGGCGATCGGCTTTGATGGACTTGGGGGCGATCGGCTATTTGCCGGGAGCGCAAGCTATTTCTGAAACTTTAGCAGAAAATAGCCTGAAATTGATTGCGCTCAAAGGAGTTTTGGAGCATCACCTCAATCAACAAGAATCTCTATCTTTGTCAGATGAAGCTATCCGCGTTATGGATTTAATGGATAGTTTACTTTAAAAAATTAGTTCACAACTGAAATAGGATTGGTGTAGCGATTCTCAATTGTCTGCCCTACATTCAGGAGACAGCACATTCAGGACACAGCAGTGCTATTTCCCTACCGCATATCTGTATTTCAGGTAATTGAGAACTGCTATTTTCTCGCTTTTCTCCGGGTGAACTGGTGGCTGATGATTTGATGGAATGAGGAATGAGGCTTTAAGTATTAATTTTCATGAGTTTTGAGTAAAAATATTGAGGGTACTAGCTGTTATGAAAGATCAAAATTTTTATGCAGACTTTGCATTCCTACTGGTCAAATATAAAGCAACTCATAAAGGAAATAAATATCGGGGAATTCCTCTTTCTAGTATATGTGGCACGCTGGAGTCAATTATGAAGATCCCTAGAGAAAGCCTACATTATTGTAACCACCGTTCCGAAACCCCAGTCGCCCTCACAATCCCAGCCAGAGATATCTTTTCTAATAAAAGTCGATCAATCAACTCTTTTGTTGCTTCTGAAATCGGTTGATGTCTGGGAGTCATGACAAATTGTCTGACACAATCTCGACATTTAAAATTTTGCTTGCCGGAGCGAGTGCGACCACTTTTCAAGATGTATTCAGAGTTGCACTTGGGACAGTTCATAAGCTAAAATTGAAGGTAGGTTAAAAGAGTAAAATTATAACACATTTTCCTTGCTATGCAGGACTACCCAATAAAAAAAGAGATACACTTGGCTGAACTAGCGAAAAAATACCGAGTTAGTGGCTCGTATTCATCTATCTCTCATCGTCTGTATGACCTCCTTTGCCAAATAGACAGAGGAGATGGACTGAGTTGGTCAGAGCAGGCATGGATGAAATTCTATCGGTTTTATGAAGCGATAGATATCTATCGGCAAATGCAGGAGTTTACTCAACTGAAATTCAGTTACAAAGCTACTACTTATGAGGAGTCATTCCCCTCTAGCAATCTCTATAAAATTCTGAAGAGACTGGACAAAAATCAGCCAATTAGCCCTAAAGATTGTCAATGGTTGAAAGAAGAAAACCTGTTAGAAACACTTGCTATTATCGAGAAACGAGATACCTTACAAAAAACAGTATTTGCTCAGCTAAAGAATAAGTATCAAGCCACGGCTCACCAGGATTTATCGGCCTCTAGTCCACTCTATAAAATCCTGAAAAACCTGGATGCAGATATACAGTTGAGCGAGTCAGAACTTAACTGGCTAGAAGAGCATCAACTTAGCGAAACGCTTAGCATTGTTTTGGAGATAGAACAGAAACGACACTTTGCTGAACTGAAGGTTAAGTATAAAGCTACTACTTATGAGGATGCATCCCTCTCTAGCCATCTGTATAAAGTTCTCAAAAAAATAGATTTAGAAAGTCAGCTAGGTGAGCATGATATTAACTTTCTGAAAAAGCGTAAACTGACTGAGACAATTACTCTTGCGCTTGATAAACTTGCTGCTAGTCTCAAGTCCAAAATTCAATCGGGAGAGCCGTTGAGTGAGGCTGATTTTGATTGGGTGAAACAGAATGGACGTGATGATGTAATTACCTTTGCTATTGAAAACTATGTTGCTAGTCTGAAGTCGAAAATCCAATCAGGAGAGCCGTTGAGTGAGGCTGATTTTGATTGGATCAAACAGAATAAACGTGAAGACATAATTACTTTTGCCGAAAAAAAGAGATTTGCTGCTCTGAAGTCTAAGTATGAAGTCTCGGACTATAAAGATCAGACACCTTCTAGTCCATTGTACGCAATTCTGCAAAAACTGGATAAAGGAGAGCGACTGGAACCAACAGATGTTGCTTGGCTTGAGGAGAATAAAATTGAAGCATCTCAACCCAGCTATAGCTATTATGGGTGGCAGGAAGAACGCCGATATCAAGGGCAGAGACTGTTCTCTGGCAAGATTTTTACAGCTTACCACAAAATCGAAGCACTTTTTTATGAACACGAGTACAAAAATACTGGAAATAAATGGAAGTTGCCTAATGCCAGCAGTCATTGGCGCAAGGCTGAGCAACCGAGAAGTGCATTGAAGCTGACAGAAAATCTGGACTTAGACAAAATTAAAGAAAATAAGCTCAAGTCAGCTTTGCTAACAACTAGGGGCGGTGCTTTTCGAGATATTAATAAACTAGATGATACCGAAAGATGTGCCCTAAAAGCTATTGAGTATCAGCCTCAGAGTCATCATCCTTACACTTTGATGGGAGCTATTTGTTTTGAGCGGAGTCAATTTTCAGAGGGTGAGCGTTGGTTTAACGAGGCAATTAAACGCGGTGCTTCACCCAGAGATCAGGATGCGGAAATGAAGCGGGTTGTCAAAAATGCTAAAAATGGGAAGCGTCGGGAAGTTGTGGAATATCTGCTGAAAAAAGATCCGGAGCGGTATGCTTGGGCTAAGTTTTATCGGAACCGCCAAGACGGTTAGGATGCACAGCACAAGACATCCTAGGGCGGGTATGGAGTCGAGTTTTTTGCCGATTCGACTCTTTAACCAAGACTGTCCTACTTCGAGCAGGGTAAGCTTTCCAAGTTGATCGCCGCGCCTTACCCACGCTGCAAAAAGTTCGATCGCGCGATCGACCCAACCTACAATTAAAATGGTCACGGTAAAGCTTACAAATAAATGGCATTAGAATTAATTCAGGCTGTGGAACAAGCAGATTCTTCCCAGGGCTTGTTAAACGCAGTCAAAGCACTGGCTGCAGCTTCCTCAAAACAAGCAATTCCTACCTTAATTACAGTGCTCGGTTACAACAACCCAGGCGCCGCTGTTGCCGCCGTTGATGGGCTAATTCAGCTCGGAGAACCTGCGGTGCTGCCGCTTCTAGAACAGCTTGACGGCTACAATTACGGGGCGAGAGCTTGGGCTGTTCGGGCTTTGGCCGGAATTGGCGACCCCAGGGGTTTGGAGATTTTGCTCGATGCAGCGGCGAATGACTTTGCTTTGAGCGTGCGGCGGGCGGCGGTTAGGGGTTTGGGGACGATTTGCTGGGAACTGATGCCCGTAGAACAAATTGCAGATGCTCAACTTCGCGCTGTGAAAACGCTGCTGCAAGCGTCCCGAGATCCCGAATGGGTGGTTCGCTACGCAGCAGCGGGGGGTTTGCAAGCTTTGGCGGGTGCTGCGACTGTTAAACCGGATTGGTTAGCGGAAGTTTCGGCCAGACTTGAGGAAATCACCCACAGCGATGAAACTACTTCAGTTAGGGCTCGGGCTTTGCTTGCTAAGAAAATATTGTCACTTGGCTAGGGTTTGGGCGATCGTCTCTTCCAAGTCCCCTTGACTGAGAGTGGTTAATATAAAGACTTCTTGTACGGTTTTGCCCTGTCTGGCGATGATTTTAAATCCCCCGCGGATGGGTACTGACACTCTTAATGTCATGCGGGGGATGTGTCCTTTAACTTTGTTGATGACGCCCGGAGTGACAGTTTGAATGCCGATTTTTAGGGTGAGGCGCTCTAAAATTGGTATCAAACCGGGAAGGTGGGTAGAGTGATTCCAAACTAGGCGGCCTTTGGGTTGTGCGTTCATAAATATTTAACCAAATTCAACATACCCAGTCTAAGCCACCCCTGGCTGGAACCAATTTGAAATCCCCTCAACTTCTGTATCACTAACGTTACTGTGAGCGTCATTGTCAGCAAGCCGAGGCAATCTCAAACCGAGATTTTTGATTCCTGGCGCGCAAGCTAAGATTTGATGGCGCAGAATTGTCCTGTACTTTTTGATATTTTGGGTTGGCAACTGTCGGTTTTTCGAGTTGAGTGGCGATCGCCCGGAGCATTTCTGCGAGGCTGCAAGGTTTCTTGAGATAGCCGTCTGCTTTAAGTTCCAGGGCTTTTTCCATTTCTGAACCCGTCATAAAAATAAACGGAATGCTGGCGGTTGCAGGGTGCGATCGCACGGCTGCGAATACTTCAAAACCGTTTAGTTCTGGCATCATGACATCAGACAAAATTAAATCGGGAATTTCGGCTGCTAACTGGATACCGACTTTTCCGTTTTCAGCACCCACAGCTTCAAAACCGCGCGATTGCAGAAGTTCTAATACCGTTTCTCGAATTAAATCATCGTCTTCAATTACTAATATTTTTTTCATTGGTTTGAGCTGGATCTTTACTTTGTTTGTATTCCTCTGTTATTATTGTTACAGGTGAGTTTTAAAGAATTCAATAGGGTTATTGCAAAAAACCGCTTTTGACTGGCAACTTTTTACGGCTTTGTGTAGGCTCGCAGTTACACACAAGACTTGAGTTATCCGCAGCTTTACCTTGGGTACTAGCGGTAGAAGTCGCTCCAGGGTACCGAGGATTGTGAACGTCTAAAATCAGCGATTCAATAGTTTATTTAATAAAGATTCCAGCCGCCTGACTCAAAAAGTTTGTATTTGAGTGGCGATCGCAGTTACGTGTAATTAATAAATCCGCCGATGAGCTGAGGGCGAAACTGCAACCTGTGAAGTTCACAAATTTCGGGCGATCGGGTAAAATATAACCTGGTGTATCGCTATTGAGTGAGGAAAAAGATATGTCAGAATTTCTAGACTTTCTCAGACATCAGTTTGCCTACGTTGCCATTGGCGAATTTAAACCGGGAAAATTTAAAGAAGCCGAAGAACTTTTTGAAAAAGCCGTTGCAACTTATGCCACAGGTTTTAAGGGAGCGTATTTGCTGCAATTGCCCAATACAGACAAAGGTATTGCCATCATTTTTTGGGAAAGCGTAGAAGAGATGGCCGCCAATCAAAGCGAAGCTTATCAGGAAATATTAAAGCAGATGACGCCTTTGTTTGCGAAACTTCCCGACACTGATGTTTATGAAATCGTCAGTGAAATTCAGCCTAAAAGTGAATGATTAAAAATCCTGCAACCGGCGAGTCATTCCCATACCCATCGGCGTCTTTCGCCCGACTCCGCTGTAAAGCGCAAAATCTGCTAAAGTGTTAATTTGCTTGATAGTAGCAGGAGCTATATCTCCCATAATTCGGTAACTAATATCGCCGACGCAACCAATAAATTTACTTCGAGAATCCGTACTAACTTCTGTTCGGATATCGAAGAAACTGGGGAAAATAGCTTCTGTGAAAGTAGGTTCGATCGCAATCCTGCTGTATTTGTTCCAGCGATTCGCTAAACTGCCAAAAATACTCTCACGAGTGGGCATAGCACTATCGTATACACCTTGCCGAAAATTAGTAGGAGTGCAAAAAGTAAAAGCAATTTGGCGCTCAGTTTCCGAAGCTCTCTCGAACAATTCGGCGTAAGTACAAAAGTTTACCCAAGGCTGGTTTGATTGCGGTTCGCTCAAAATATTAGTAATGTATATATTTGTCGGCCCGAGATGCCAAGGGCTCTCGAAATTAAGTTGCTGCCAAAGTTGAGTTAGGCGATCGAACAAACCGTCATCCAGCAGAGAAATTCGCCACCAAATCGGCGTATTTTCCTGAATAGCTTGCTTGTGTTCCCATTGTACAGCCTGCGAAATTGTGCGCGCAGCAGGAGGCAAAACTCTCTTTTGCGGCTGCGGCGTACTGCTTTTGTAAGGCTCTTTTCTCCTTACTTGGAAAGGGCTTAAAGTGAAAGCTTTTTCCTGAGATTGGTCGTGCAGGTACGCGCTCAAATCGGTGTCTACAGCACTCACAAGGTTCAAAAACAAAGCGTGGAGATGCCGTCCAGTTAAAAACTGGGATGGAATTGGTGCAACTGGCCGCAGGTTTAAAACAAGGCTGTAGGGCATTTTGAAATTTATATACGGTGTCTGTATAGATGTTCAGCTAGTATTAATACTACAGCTAAGTTGCCACTTAGATTAAGGAATTTAAATCACATAAGGTGCACAGTGTGCACCCTACGTTTACGACGATTTGTGGGTCGTGTCCACCTACATTTAGGTTGTAATATTGAGGCAAATCTCTGTGCGGTAAATTTTTAGGCGATCGAGATTTCTGGCGACAAATAAACGTCTTGGATGGCGTGGAACAATTTTACGCCTTCTTCAAAAGGACGCTGAAAAGTTTTGCGGCCGGAAATTAAGCCGCAGCCGCCAGCGCGCTTGTTAATTACCGCCGTGCGAATTGCTTCTGCAAAATCGCTTTTCCCGGAAGCACCGCCGGAGTTAATTAAACCCATCCTTCCCGCATAACAGTTGAGCACTTGATAGCGAGTTAGATCGATCGGGTGATCCGTTGTCAAATCCGAATAAACCCGCTTGTCGGTTTTGCCGTAACTGTGGTCGCTAGCTTTAGCAACTGCTCCATAGCCGTTGTTGCATTCGGGCAATTTCTGCTTGATAATGTCAGCTTGAATTGTCACTCCCAAGTGATTTGCTTGACCTGTCAAATCGGCTGCAACGTGATAATCTTTGTCTTGTTTAAAGATATCGTTGCGGAGATAGCACCACAGAATAGTCGCCATTCCGTATTCATGAGCGTGAGCAAAAGCCTGACTCACTTCTTGGATTTGTCGCGTCGATTCCGGCGAACCAAAATAAATTGTTGCTCCCACTGCAACCGCTCCCAAATTCCAAGCTTGCTCGACGGTCGCAAACATTATTTGGTCGAATTGATTGGGATAAGTTAGCAACTCGTTGTGATTGAGCTTGACAATAAAAGGGATTTTATGCGCGTATTTGCGAGATACGCTTCCCAAAACTCCCAGCGTTGTCGCGACAGCATTGCAGCCAGCAGAGATTGCTAGTTTGATGATGTTTTCGCTGTCAAAATAGATGGGATTCGGTGCAAAAGAAGCGGCCGCCGAGTGTTCGATTCCTTGGTCTACCGGCAGGATGGATAAATAGCCGGTATTTGCCAAGCGTCCGCTAGAATAGAGTTGCTGAAGCGATCGCAAAACTTGGGGAGATCGATCGGTTTGAGCAAAAATGCGATCGACCCAATCCGGCCCCGGCAGGTGCAACAAATCTTTAGAAACTTTCGCTTGATGGGTGAGCAAGTCTTCGGCTTCGTCGCCAAGCCAAGATTCGATCGAACTGGGAACTGATAGTGTAGCTGTCATACAGATTTCCCTCTCAATTTCAATTGCAGGCTGATGATTACAGACATTAGCCTTGCTGATATTGTAGCGAAAAAATCATATTTTCCCTTCAGTCAACGATCGACCCAGTTTTTAACCAGATTAGGGACAACAGCAAGTAGGACGCGCTACTCTATAATAAGCTGGCACTTCAGGCGGATCTGCGCTGCCAGCGATCGCCGATCGACTCACAACTTTGCCACCACAATGTCACACACTTACTTTGATTCTGAAAACGGTCACAAATCCTTCGAGATGCCCGGTGCTCGGCCGCATTACAATCCCGATCGCCCCGGTCAAGTAGAGCATATTTTCCTCGACTTAGTGCTGAATATTCCCAAACAAAGCTTTCGCGGCACTTGCAGTATCCGCCTCAATCCAGTCCGCAGCGGTATTGACAAATTAACCTTAGATGCGGTCAACCTGAATATTAAATCAGTAAAAGTCGGCGAAATTGAGCAAAATTTCGACAGCGATGGCGAAGTGCTGCAAATTCAACTGCACGAACCCACCGAAGTTTACCAACCAATTACAATTGCGATCGAATACTCGGTGGAAAAACCCCAGCGCGGTCTCTATTTCGTCGGCCCGGACAAACACTATCCAGACAAACCAACACAAGTTTGGACTCAAGGCGAAGACGAAGATTCCCGCTTCTGGTTTCCCTGTTTCGACTATCCTGGACAACTTGCTACTTCAGAAATTCGAGTCCAAGTTCCGAGACAACTATTTGCTATTTCCAACGGCGAATTAATTAGTACAAAAAACGAAGGCGACGATAAAATTTATCACTGGTTTCAAAGCCAGGTACACCCGACGTATTTAATGACCTTAGCAGTCGGTGATTTTGCCGAAATTAAAGACGAATGGAACGGCAAACCAGTTAATTATTACGTGGAAAGAAGCCGCGAAGCAGACGCTAAGCGCAGCATGGGCAAAACGCCTCAAATGATTGAATTCTTCTCTCAAGCATTTGGCTATCCTTACCCTTTTCCCAAATACGCTCAAGTCTGCGTCGATGATTTCATCTTCGGCGGTATGGAAAATACTTCGACAACTTTGCTAACAGATAGGTGCTTGTTAGACGAACGTGCCACCCTCGACAATCGAGGTACTGAAAGCTTAGTCGCCCACGAATTGGCTCACCAGTGGTTCGGTGATTTAGTAGTAATAAAACATTGGTCTCATGCTTGGATAAAAGAAGGCATGGCTTCTTATTCCGAGGTGCTGTGGACTGACAAAGAATACGGCAAAGAAGACGCGGCTTACTATATGTTAAATGAAGCCCGCAATTATTTAGCTGAAGACAGTTCCCGCTACCGCCGCCCCATTGTTACTCACGTTTACCGCGAAGCAATTGAATTGTACGATCGCCATTTGTACGAAAAAGGCGCTTGCGTCTATCACATGATTCGCGCCGAGTTGGGCGACGAATTATTTTACAAAGCAATTCACACTTTTGTGCGGGATAACGCTCACAAAACTGTAGAAACCATCGATTTGCTCAGGGCGATAGAAAAGGCTACCGGTCGCAATCTCATGTTTTTGTTTGACCAGTACGTTTATCGTGGCGGTCATCCAGATTATAAAGTTGCTTATTCCTGGGATGGCGACAGCAAATTAGCAAAAGTTACTGTCACCCAAACTCAGGTAAAAGATAGCAAAAATGACAACGGCAACAGCAAAGATGTATTCGACCTAAAAATTCCCATAGGCTTCGGTTACAAGCCGGAAAAAGATGCAGAAGATAACAGTTATGCTCGTTCTACTGCTAACCTAAAAACTTTCACAGTCAGAATATACGAACGCGAGCAAAGCTTCTATTTTCCCCTAGAAGAGAAGCCGGCGTTTATCAGTTTCGATGTGGGCAATAGTTACTTAAAAACAGTCGTTTTAGAGTATGGAGTTGCCGAACTCAAAGCTCAGTTGCAGTTCGATCCAGACCCTGTTTCCCGGATTTACGCTGCCCACGCTTTGGCGAAAAAGGGAGGGCTGGAAGCGGTGAAAACGCTGTCAGAAGTTCTCAAGAAAGAGCCGTTTTGGGCAGTACGGGCCGAAGTGGCGGGCCAGTTAGCTGAAATTAAACTCGACCAAGTTTTTGAAGGTTTAGTAAGTGGCTTAAAAGATAAAGATGCTCGTGTTCGTCGCGCTGTGGTGAATGCGCTGGGTAAAATCCAAACTCACGAAACTTATAAAGCGCTGAGGTCGATCGTCGAAAAAGGCGACGACAGCTATTACGTAGAAGCAGCAGCAGCGAGTGCTATGGGCTCCATTGCAGGGGCTAACCCCGACGAAAAACCGACCGACGAACAGGTACTGAAAGAGTTAAAATTGGTGCTGAAAGAGCGTCAGGGCTGGAATGAGGTAGTGCGATCGGGTGCGATCGCAGGTTTGGCGCACATGAAAACTTCTGAAGATGCGCTGAATCTAATTTTGAAATACACCGCCGCCGGTACTCCGCAAGCTTTGCGCTTGGCTGCAATTCGATCTTTGGGCACAATTTCGGCTGGTCAAACGAAGGTCAATTTAGAACGGATTTTGCAGCGATTGGCAGAATTATCTAAAGAGACGTTTTTCTTGACTCAAGTCTCTGTAGTAGCGGGATTAGGACAAATGCAAACTCGCAAAGCAATTCGCATTTTGCGTTCTTTAGCTGACCAAACCCCCGATGGCCGCGTCCGCCGCATGGCTGATGAAGCTGTGCAAAGAGTGCAGAAAAATGTTGGTTCTGATGCAGCGGTAAAGCAGTTGCGGGAGGAATTAGACCAGGTGAAAAAAGAGAATCAAGATTTGAGGAGTCGGATGGAAAATTTGGAGGCTAAGGCGAAGAAAGATTAGGTGTAAAACCCCATACCGGCGCAGATAAAGGCAGATATTGGCGATCGGCTTTTATCTGCTTGTCGGTAGAGGATTGCACGCGGTTATTATAATAATATTATTGTTCAGCGGGAGTGCATTGGAATTTCCTATTTTCCACATAGGGAAAAAGCCCAATATCTCTATTCTCCACTTTGTTGTCTCTTAACCGGAATTAGCCCAAATCAGGATGCAATTTTTATTTTTTAGTTGTCAACTTTTGATGAAGTTGCAGTAGCGTTTTTACCCATAAATATTGCAGAACTCATGAGTATAAGAAGCGCTGTATTGATTGAGCAATCGGGGGTAATTCCCTATCGTATTCAAGATGGAAAAATTGAAGTAATGCTAATTACTTCTTCGGCTAGCAAGCGCTGGGTGATTCCTAAAGGATTAATTGAACCTGACATGACTCCCCAAGATTCCGCCGCCAAGGAAGCTTGGGAAGAAGCAGGTTTGTTGGGTAAAGTGTTCCCGGATTTGCTGGGAACTTACGAGTATCAAAAGTCCGGCTATTTTTGTCAGGTAGGGGTATTTTTAATGCAAGTGCAAGCAGTTCTAGAAATTTGGCCGGAAGCTAGCAAGAGAAAGCGGCAGTGGGTAAGTATTCCTAAAGCAATTAAGCGGGTTAATGAACCGGAACTCAAACTCATTTTGGGGGATTTGCCGAATCGGTTCTGGTGAAGAGTCATCGGTAAGGGCGGGTTTACCAATAGTTTGGTTTTCAACCATAAATTCGGGTGAACTCGCTAAAAGAACAACATGACTGAAGACTATATGCTGTAAGATTCTGGAGATGCGATCGCCCGGAGCCATCTCCTCAGATGACCAACCTTAACCCGATTAAAATTCTCTTCCTGAATGACCTGCGCGAGAACAAGCCCGAACGTCCAGGCTGGTCAAATGTAAAGGCTTAGGTTTTGACTTTTGGCTTGGTTCGCTCGAAGATCCAGGCACGCTATTTCAGCGCAAAGCCCGCTTAGAAGTCTCCGGGATTCGTAAAGGTTCTGACAGCATTATTCAAGCCAGAGTTAACATCAAATTAGAACAAATCCGCCCTTCAGATGACGTAGCTCCTGGCTATGTATCTGTAATTGAGTTCGGTACTCCCAAAGCACGGATCGTCAAAAAATGCAGACCGTAGAAGTCCTTCACCACGAAGCAATGGAACTGGTCGATCGAGCCGTTCTCGCCCGTCAGTGCGGTGATATCGACCAAGTGACTGCACTCACCAGAGCCGCCTTTGCGAAAGAACGGGCGGCAGCGGATTTAGTAGCAAACGAATGGGATTTTGAGCCTACTCGTTCTATACTGCATCGGAGCGCCGCCGTACTTGCCATTGAGTGTGCCCAACTCCGGGAAGCAGAACGGCTGATTGGACGCGCCCTCGCAGGCAACCCTCCCACGGACATTGCTGATGAACTGCGTGACCTGCTTATAGAAGAAATTTACTCGCAGCGCCAAGCGATTGGAGCTTAATTTATTTAGGCGTTAGCGGAGAGGAAAGGAATGCTTTCGGCTAAGTTATCCTTAACTTCAATTCCCTGTTTTCTCGCCCAAAACTGGCTCAAAAAGTGAATTTGCCGCAAGCCGACAACTAAATTTAAACCGGGTACAAAAATCCACCAAACGGTTAGCGGTTCTTTGATTCCTTCTTGGCGGTACAATTCGTTAACTGTCTTGTAAAGTTTGAACTGCACGATGTAAATCCAAGCAATACCGAGCAAGGAAAACCAACCAAACCATCCGGGAACGTCAGGGTCAAATATCCGCAAAGCTTGAGGGACGGCTACTCCTAAAACAAAGGGAAGCAAGCAAAGAGTTCCCGACCAACCGCTGCCGTTATAGCGACGCAATTCTTCTTGAATAATCCATTTGTACCATCCGTAATATAGCAGCAAGCTGACTCCAGACAGCAAAATTACTCGCCACAAAGAGCGGGGTTTACCTAAAGGTTTGTCGGACATATTTAGATGTAAGATATGAATGGCTGTCTTGATTGTATTAACATTTGTTAATTATTGCAAAATCATTTCTCGAATCGATCGCGCTGTTGCAGGGGCCAGCAGAACACCGTTGCGATAGTGGCCGCTGGCGATGAGAACGCGATCGTTACTGGAAAGCGTCTCGATAATTGGGGCCGGCCGCCCTTCCGGCCGCGGGCGCAATCCCGACCATTTCCTGATGATTTCCGCTTCTGCTAAGGCCGGACAAAGCAAACTCGCCCTCGCCATCACTTGCCCCAACATATCAGCATTCGCCTGAATTTCCCCGCCATTTTCTGAAAACTCCACCGTCGCCCCCACCCAAAATTCCTGATTTCCCAAAGGCACAATGTGAACGTCATCGCAGGTAATTACCGGCGTAAAATCTGGGTTTCCTAAAGGATTCGGCGATCGCAAATGCAGCGCTTGTCCCAACACCGGGCGAATGTCAACCAACTGATTTAACGATGCAGTCACAGCAGCAGAACCCAAACCAGACGCCACAATTAGTCGATCGAACTTTAAACTAGCAGCAATCTCCGCTGCTTCAATGGGTACCCCAAACTCAAAAATCACCCCATTGCGTTCAGCAGCATCAATCAAAGCCAAAGTTAGCGCCGTCGGATCGACTTGCCGGTCTTGAGGCGAATAAATCGCAGCAATAATGCGATCGTTTAAAGAGAGATGAGGGCAGCGAACTCGCACTCGTTCCACATCCCAAAGTTCCAATTGCCAACCTTGAGAACGGCGAGTTGCTATCAAATTTTCCCACTTACTTAAATCCTCTCCCTCCGAACAAAGCATTAAAATTCCTTGTTTGTTAAAAGGAATTTTTCGCCCCGTAACTGCTTCCAATTCTGGAATCAAAGTTTCGTAGCGCTGAAGGCTGGTTTCCCTCAACTGCCAATTTCTACCCTTAGTTTTGTGGCTGATAACTCCCATCAAAACACCGAGTGCCGCGCCTGTAGAACCTTGTGCCGGCGGCTGTTGGTCGAACACAGTAACTTTCAGTTCTGGAAATTGACTTAGTTCAAAGGCGATCGAAGCGCCAATAATACCGCAACCAATAATTGCAACGCGAATCATTCAATTTTAGATTTTAGATTTTAGATTTTAGATTTTAGATTTTAGATTTTAGATTTTATAGAAGTTTTTCGTATGGTTCTGAGCGCAAAGCGTGTCAAATTAACAGTAAAATCCTCTGTTTTTATCGTTTGTCTCGAAGTCTCGATCCCCCTAAATCCCCCTTAATAAGGGGGACTTTGAATGCTCTGCCCCCCTTTTTAAGGTGGAGTTTGAATACTCTTGTCCCCCCCTTACTAAGGGGGGTTAGGGGGGATCTAGACTCGACTACAAGCGATATTTATTATGGGTTTCAGTCTTAATTTGACACCCATCAATTGCCAAGCCTACAAACCCCTAAAGCTATTAAGCTTTAGGAATTAGCTGCAAAAAGGTATCGAAATCATCGACAGCTTTTTGATAGCTGGCCGTGACTTTTGCATAGTCAAGCTCTTTAGCAGCAAGATCGATGTTAACCAACTGGGTAAACAAACTCTTAGTTAAATCAACAGCTTGTTGTTGAGAACTAGGCAACAAACTCGCAGAGACAGTTTTCATGGTGTTCCGCAAGTCGCCTAGAGGCCCGTGAATGTAAGTTCTGGTATCAACCCAATTTTGTTTTTGAATTAAGGTTTCCAGTTTATCCATGCGCGATCGGAACTCTGTCAGGGTAGGAACATAGCGCTGAATTTGCTGGGTCTGGGCTGCTGTGTAAGTCGTTGGAACTTTTGCTTCGACACTGCTGCAACTAACCAGAAATGCCATCAAAAACGCCATCATCAAGGCAAAAATTGAACGGGGACGAGTCATATCGATTTTAGATTTTAGATTTTAGATTTCTCGTTCTCTGGCTCTGCCTGGGAATGCAGCTCGGCGAGGAGCTGGTTCACTGACCTAGCACCGAGAGTTATGTACAAAATATTATTTTACCTCCTGGCGGCGCAGAAAAGTGATCACAGAATTGCCAACTTTTTCTGACCAATGTTCTTGAGGATAATGCCCCGCTTGTTCCAGTGTGACTAACTCTGCATTTTGCAGGGAACCGACTAGCTTTTGAACTGGTTCAACACTCAGCCAAGGATCTGTCAAACCCCAGACAAATAAAGTTGGTCGAGTCCATCCTTTCAAGCCGGATTCAATTTCGGCCATTGACTGCGGCAATTGAATATTGCGGACAGTATTCATCAGCGATCGACCTGCATCCGAACTCTTCAAAAACGGGCCGCGGTAAACATCTAAATCCTTGTCTGATATTGTCTGGCGGCTGCCACCTTCGAGAGTTCTGTCAACCAAAAGCGGGTCTTGCGTCATCATGTCGCCAATAAAAGGCAGCCCCAACTGCTGCATTTTCCAAGGCAATCTTATATCAGGTGACACTGGTGTATTTATGATGGCTAGACGATCAATTTTATCGGGATTGCGTAAAGCGTATTGAATGCCGGCTGAAGCTAAAAATCCTTGGACAACGAGGGAAAAGCGGTCTAATTCTATAGCTTGAATAAAGCCAGCGAGGGCGTCAACAAAAGCATCGGGAGTGTAGGCAAAGTCGCGCTTGTCTGGTTTTGTCGATCGCCCGTAGCCCACCCAATCAGGGGCGATCGATCTAAATCCCTGTGCAGCCAAATCCGGCATAATTACAGTCCAGGTAAAACTCTGGGACGGCAAGCCGTGCAGCAGCAGTACGGGCGGTTTAGCAGTTTCGTTAACCGGATTTGTTTCCCGATAAAACCATTTCAGCGGGCCTACTTCAACTATCTTCTCATCAATTAACATTATTTTACTGGTTATTTATCAAAGAATAAGGCGGGGAATACCCGCCCTACTTACCTAATAGTTGGGTGTGCACAGAACGCCTTACCCAACTAATTACAGCCGCACTTAGAAATTCATTTCAGCAGCTTGAACTTTTTCGACCTGTTTCTTCTTGAGAACCAGCATAATTTGAGCCAGCATGGTCAAAGCCACGAAAGCCATCAATCCTTTAACTCTATCGGCACTTTGCAGCACAATCTCCACGTCTTTTTGACCGAAACCGCCCACATTAGGATTGTTCGTCAAAAGTTCGCCTGCTGCAACTGTTTGTCCTTCGGAAACAATCAGTTCTGGACCAGCAGGAATCGTATCAACAACGGCTGCACCTTCGGCAGGTTGAATTGTCACTTGATAACCGCCATCTTCAGGTTGAGCAATCTTAGAAATGCTGCCAGCTACCGAAGCATTGTAAACAGTATTATTGCTCTTTTCGCCAGTAGGATAAACCTGACCGCGGCCGCGGTTGCCACCAACATAAATTTGGTATTTGCCGTAGTGAACGGACTTGTCAGTTTCCGGATTCGGCGACAAAACTGGGAATACCAATTCTTTGTACTGTTCTCCCGGTACTGGACCCACTAAAACAATATTTTCTTGGGTTTCGCTGTAAGGTTGGAAGTAAAGATCGCCGACTTTTTCCTTCATTTCTTCGGGAATTCTGTCAGCGGGAGCAATTTTGAAACCCTCGGGCAACATCACTACAGCGCCTACATTCAAGCCGCTTTTGCTGCCGTCGCCGCCAACTTGCTGCACGCTAGTATCGTAGGGAATCTTGACAATAGCTTCAAACACCGTATCTGGCAAAACAGATTGCGGTACTTCAACTTGAGTCGGTTTTGCACCGAGGTGACAGTTAGCGCAAACAATGCGGCCTGTTGCTTCGCGGGGAGTAGCGGGTGCTGTTTGCTGAGCCCAGAAAGGGTAAGCAAATGCTGCTTGGGGAAGTGCGATGTCGCTGGTGAGGAAAAATGCTGCGGCTACGATCGCAATTAAGGCTGTTTTCGCGATCGTCCTGGCACTGCGGCGAAATATCGCAGATAAATTAGTTTGTGGCATTAGAGTATTCAATCTCAAAGGTCAGACAATTTTGGATTTTGGATTTTGGATTTTGGATTTTGGATTTTGGATTTTGGATTATTAGAATGCTTTAGGGATGCAATTATCTGTGGTTTTCACCATTCACCCCCTCTCTAAAATCTAAAATCTAAAATCCAAAATAGTTTAAGACCACCAAGGTGCTTCGCCGGTGCGGAAATCAGTTTCTGTCCAAGTTGTAAAAGCGATCTTGTCATCTGCGACAGTGGCGTGGGCCAGGGCCAGAGACAAAGGCGCGGGGCCGCGCACCACTTTGCCCTCATTGTTGTATTGAGAACCGTGGCAAGGACAGATAAACTTGTTTTCGCTAACATTCCAAGGCACGACGCAACCCAAGTGAGTGCAGACTGCATTGATGCCGTAGTCGGCGATAGATTGGTCTTCTTTCACCACAACATAGGTGGGGTCGCCTTTGAGACCTTGGGCTAAGCTGCGATCGCCCGCAGGGTGCGAAGCCAAATATTCGCTAACGATGATGTCGTTACCCAAAGCATCTTTAGCTGTCACTCCGCCGCCAACTGCCCCACTCGACGGAGGAACAAAATACTGGACAACGGGATAAAGTGCGCCCAGTGCCACACCTGTGACTGTACCGAACGTCAGCAAATTCATAAATTGGCGACGCCCCATATCGGGAACATCGGGATTTCCAGCAGAAGATTGAGCCATGACCTGCCTTTACGGTTTTAAGTTACGTTTGTTTGTTAGCTGTTAGCGAACCTGTACGTGCAGAGGAAGGAGGATAATTGCCGTTAATCTGCTCGCACAAATTTTAGGCCGCGAAAATTCCTTTTAAGAATGCGCCTTCCAGCCTTTATTAGAGTATTATTACATTTTTTGAACTTTGTCTTTTATTGTTTAATGGATTAACTCAGGAGCAACCATGACGGGTAAGGATTTACACCAGCTACTGCTAGAAAAATGGGGAAAGTCTTACGATATCAGATTGCGGCGGACGCGGGGCAAGATTTTTGTGCAAGTTATGTGGAAATATCTAGAACAGGCATCTTTTCCGATGACGGAGGCTGATTATTTCGAGCATTTGGATGCGGTGGCCAATTACCTCAACGGCTGGGGGAGCACAGAACAGGTGAGAGAATATATCGTAACTACTCGCGATCGCCCGCGCTTGGGTAAAGCTGTCAGCGTTCCCCTAGATTTGGGTGAAAGAGCCTCGGAGTGGTTGCTAGACGAGTTTTGAATCACTCAGTCGATTTTAGATTTTAGATTTTAGATTTTAGATTGACTCCACAGCCGGGATCTGGGGGAGTTCCCTAAAGTTTTGTGTCGCGCCGCGGCTGGATTAGTTGAGCCCAAAGTCCCGAAAATTGATCGGCGAGCTTGTCATACGACTTGCCGCTGGTGAGAAACTAAGCTGTGGCGCATCTAATTTGCACAGATGTTTTGATTCAAAGTCTTGTGTGGCGGGCTTTGCTGCGCGCCGCCAACTGTCGGATTTAAATGCCGCAACAGTTTCTGGGGCTTTTTAGGGGCTTTTTAAATTTTGGGCGATCGGACTTCTAGCTTACCAAAATCATCCGAACCAATTTCTGTCAACAATTTCACATACAATGAGTGTCAGATATCTTGTGAAATTTAGGAGAATGTTGTAATGGGTGTTGCACTGGGAATGGTTGAAGTCTTAGGATTTCCCGCTGCAGTAGAAGTTGCGGACTCAATGGTGAAAGCAGCCCGTGTTACTTTAGTTCGCTATGAGAAAATAACCCGCGCCTACTGGACAATTATAGTGCGAGGAGATGTTTCTGAAGTGCAAGCAGCCGTTGCTGCTGGAATTGAATCAGTTAAAAAGGTCGATGGCGGAAAGTTGCTATCGTATCACATAATTGCTCGTCCCCACGAGAATCTGGATTACGTTTTGCCGATCGGCTACACTCCTGAAGTCGAACAGTTCCGAATGTAGTCAAAGTTTTGACAAAACTTTGGTGTTGAATTTTAACTTTTACTAATTATAGAGGCGCGGGCGATCGCGTCTCTATATTTTTTTCCGGCGAGTCGATCGCTGTTTCGGTGGAGTTTTTAGCGCCCTAAAAGCTTCACCAAACCAACCCCGCCAAAATACAAGCTCAGCACCGCACCTCCTAAAAGACTTTGCGTTAAAGGGTCAGTAGAAGGCGTTAAAACCGCTCCCAAAACTGCGGCTCCCAAGACTACATACCGCCAGCCGGAGAGCATTTGGTTGGAAGAAACTATGCCCAAAACACCGAGCAATACTTGGAGAATCGGGATTTGAAAAGCTAAGCCGGTGCTGAACATTAACAGCAGCACAAATTTAAAGTATTTGTCGATCGACCACAACTGCTCTACAACATCCGCCCCATAGGTAACAAAGAAGTTGAGCGCCGCCGGAATCAGAGCGATGTAAGCAAAGACTAGCCCGCCCAAAAATAGGAAACTCGAACCGAAAAACACCGGCCCCAGCAACCTGCGTTCTTTGCGAGTCAAACCGGGGAGAACAAACAGCGCTATCTGGTAAAAAATAAACGGAGTGGCGAGGAGCAAACCGCTGTATCCGGCTACTTCGATAGAAACAAAGAAATACTCGCCGGGAGCTAGTTGCAGAAACTTGACGGGCCCGGCGGGTACTTCTAGCAGTTGCACGATGGGTTTAACTGTGAAAAAACAACCGATTACAGCGATTACTACTGCAATTAGCGAGTAGAAAAGTCGCATACGCAATTCTTCTAAATGCTCGAACAAAGACATCTCAACTTCGTCGGGAAGTTCGTCGAGAAATTCGTTTTCTAAGTTGCGGGAACCCATCGCACCGCCGGCGATTGGTGCAATGCTGTTTTCCGGGCTAATTGCTTCGAGGTTGTTGTCGGAACCTTGTTCGGATGTCTCCAAGTTTGAGGGAGCAGTCATAGGGAATGGGTAATTGGTAATGGGTAATTGGAAATTGGTAATTAATTGGAAATTGGAAATTGAGAATAGTTATTTCATAATTGCTCCGACTTCCTTCTTCATTCTTTATTCTGACTTCAGCAGCAGAAGGAACGATCGCTCATTAATCCGTGTAGCGGTGTCAAAACCCGTGTCGTACCTTCATTATTCAATGACGATCGCAATTTTGCCGATCGCGCGACCGGTTTCGCTGTAAGCGTGGGCTGCTGCTACTTCTGCTAAGCTGTAAGTGCGATCGACAATCGGCTCAACTTTATCGGATTCTATTAACTCCCGCAAAGCCCCTAAATCGCTGGGATTGGCATTGGCTAGAATGAATTTAGCTTTTTTACCCGATAAAAACCAGCTCGTTAACATCGGTGCGAGGTTCTCGAAACTTGGCAAAGTCGATATATAAACTCCCTCTGGTTGCAGCACTTTTTCGCATTCAGCAAATGTTCTTGTCCCCACAGCATCTAAAATTATATCATATTTATCGGTTTGTTGAGTAAAGTCAATTTCTTCGTAATCCAGGACAAAATCGGCTCCCAAACTATTGACAAATTCTCTATTTTTAGCACTGCAAACTCCCGTTACTTCCGCATTCATTGCTTTCGCAAATTGCACGGAAAAAGTGCCGACTCCGCCGGAAGCGCCGTTAATCAATACTTTATTTCCTGCTTGAATTTGACCCAAGTCCCTGAGCGATTGCAAAGCAGTTAAACCTGCGATCGGTACTGCTGCTGCTTCTGCATGAGTGATGTTTTTCGGTTTAATTGCCGCATCCGATTCTGCCACGACTGCATATTCGGCGCAAGCACCCCCACTGATGGGATTTAAGAAAGTATAAACTTCATCTCCGGGTTGAAATTTAGTGACTTCCCGGCCGACTTCCACGACAACTCCCGATATGTCAGAACCGACTATTCGAGGAAAGTTAAATCCGGTTAATAGTTGCAGGTGTCCTTGCCGGATTTTCCAGTCTACGGGATTGACGCTGCTAGCGCGAACTCGCACTAACAATTCGTTGGGTTTGGCGATCGGCTTTTCCAACTCTCGGTATTGCAATTCCTCGGCTGAACCGTAGCGATCGAACGCAACTGCTTTCATGGCCAATTTTCCGGTTTATTTCCAATACAACACTCAATCCTTTACAATTACAGCACATTCGATCTAAATGTGACACAGTAAATTGAGCTAGCCTTGTAGCAGCGGGCGATCGACTCTTGGAGGCCTCCAGACAATGGGCAGGCGTGAGGTAATGGGTTCGCTGGCCCAGTGCGATGGCTAGCGATTAAAATTAATAGGGACGGGGCGGGCGATCCCATAACCCTGAGCATAATCTACTCCAATCTCCCGCAATTTTTCTAAGATAGTCTCGTCTTCGACAAACTCAGCTATAGTTTCAAGATTCATCGCATGGGCAATACGATTAAAACCTTCAACCAGGGCTTGAGAAATCAAATTATGATTAATATTCTTGACAAAAGCACCATCAATTTTTAAATAATCAACTGGTAAATTGAGCAGATAAGCAAAGGAACTCAATCCACTGCCAAAATCATCTAAAGCAAAGCGACAGCCAATTTTTTTGAGTTCGCTTATGAAATATCTAGCTTGCTCAAAATTTGCGATCGCTGCGGTTTCTGTGATTTCAAAACCAATGGCTTGTGGGGGGACTTGGTAGCGAGAAAATTGTTCGATTAAAAGCCTCAAAAACTGATTGTTACTAATGCTAGCCCCAGAAAGATTTATCGTATACAAGCCTTGACTAAGAACATTTTTTTCAGGCAATTTGTGATAATTAGAGAAAAAAGTTTCGATTACCCAACAATCGATCTCAGTTATCAAGCCGTAACGCTCGGCGGCGGGAATAAACTCATTTGGAGATACTATTTTTCCATCTTCGTCCAGCATTCTGAGCAAAATCTCATAATGCTCTACTAATGGTTTAGAGGTAATAGAGACAATCTTTTGGTAATAGAGACAAAAACTATTGGTTTCCAGCGCTCGGCTGATTTTGGAAATCAACTGCCTCTCACCACGTTGTTTAATTAGTTCGCCATCATCTAGACGATAAATATGAACACAGTTTCGCCCTCTGGCTTTGGCGGCATAACAAGCTGCATCAGCCGCTCCCAGAAGCTCCATCAAATTTTGGGTGGTGTGGTCAATGGCCACAACTCCAATGCTGACTCCGATGATAAAGGTGTTGCCATTCCAAATAAACCGAAATTGATGCACTAGGTCTTTGAGGTTTTCCGCAATCTGAGTTGCTTGAGATAGTGGACATTGAGTGAGCAAAAGACCAAATTCATCACCTCCCAAGCGAGCCAGTGTGTCATTACCGGGGAGTCCCTTTTGTAAAAGTGTAGTGATTTGTCGCAGTAGCTCATCCCCAGCAATATGACCTGCGGTATCGTTAATGACTTTGAACTGATCTAAATCTAAATAACAGAGAGCGTGCTGCTGATTGCTATCTTCAACAGAAGCGATCGCATCAACTAAATGTTGCTCAAATCTTCGACGGTTGATTAACCCCGTCAGGGCATCGTGACTGGCTTCCCAAGAGAGTTGACGGCTGAGATAGCGCGATTCAGTAACGTCATGAAAGACCATAACTGCCCCGATAATTTGACCTTTACGGTCTCGAATCGGTGCTGCCGAGTCAGCAATGGGATACTCGGTTCCATCATGGGCAATCAGAATAGTATTGTGAGGTAAGCTCACAATTCGCTGCTCTAATAGAGCCTTGTTTATAGGATTCTCTACTGGCTCTCCCGTTACGGAATCAACAATTAGGAAGACTGTAGACAAGGTAACTCCTTGAACCTCATGAGCCTTCCAGCCTGTCAGTCGCTCAGCTATAGGATTGAAATATCTCACATTACCTTCGGCATCAGTAGTAATGACCGCATCGCCAATTGATTCCAGTGTCACTTGAGCCAATTCCTTTTCGGCAAAGAGAGACTCTTCGAGACGTTGCCGTTCTTCAATTTCTCTCAAGAGACGTAAATTCTGCTTTTGGAGTTTTTGTTGCAACCTTCCGATAGTTAGGTGGGTTTCGACACGAGCTAATACTTCTTCGACTTGAAATGGCTTAGCAATATAATCTACCCCTCCAGCAGCCAGCCCTTGCACCTTATTGAAAGTTTCATTTAGCGCACTTAAAAAAATTATTGGAATGTCTGCAGTGCGCTCATCAGATTTTAATTGTCTGCAAACTTCATAACCATCCATATCAGGCAATTTAATGTCGAGTAAGATTAACTCCGTCGATGGCGATTGGGCGGCTCTGAGCGCCAGTGCCCCTGTTATTGCACTGCGAACTTTATAACCCTCTGCCCTCAAAGTATCCCTGAGAAGACGCAGGTTATCAGGCAGATCGTCAACAATTAAAACATTGCCTCGGTAGTTTGTAGGTACATCGCTACTTCTATCGCTAGTTCTATCGACAATCATCAGAATTATGGGTTTGAAACCCCGTCCTTTTAGGACGGCTTTACAATTCCCTTGCGGGGTTGGGGAGGTATGGTTGCCTCCCCGCCGGGATATGGTTGTCCCGTTCTCCTTGCGGAGTAAAGTTAGCTTCGCCAATGTTTAGTGAGCTTGCGCCGGCTAGCAGCACTACTTCAGTGACCTTAAAGTTGTTTAACTACTAGCGACAGAGCGGAAAACTAGCTTCGTATTCTCCGGTGTCGTGACTCAAAAAACGTAGTCAATTAAGACTTAAGCCCGTCAGAATGGCTTGTTAGATTTCTCCTTCAAGCCTCATGCCTTTAGGCTGAGGTTCCTGACATTAATTTCCCTAGTTTCCAGCTATAGGACTAAAAGCGTATGCACAAATAGTATAGTTTAATTATGAGGTTATAAAGGTCACTTTACGCATAAAGAAGTCCTGCGCTCCCGGAGATATGGGGCTGGCAATGGGGCGCAGCCGTACAAAGTCTGCATTGTTCGGGTAGGAGCCGTCCCCCCGTGGTTGCCCTTCTTCGCTTCGCCTAACATTAGAAGAACATTGTTTCAACCGAAGCAGCCAATTTATGAACAAGCGCATTTCTCAAATGGCAAGTCTACTCGTCATTGCGATCGGATGTCTCGTGCTGCTGGGTTGGCAATTGGACATCTCCCTACTCAAAAGTGGTTTTCCCGGTATGACTTCGACCATGAAAGCAAACACGGCAATTTGCTTTTTGCTGGCTGGAGTGTCTTTGAAATTGTTGCAGTACCAAAGAACCCGACTGCACAATCGCATCGCTCAAGGGATGGCAGGATTCATAATCATCATCGGTTTGCTGACGTTGAGCGAGTATATTTTTGGTTGGAAGCTGGGTATTGATGAGTGGCTTTTCCGAGATTTCGTGTCTTCAGCGACTCCTTATCCGGGAAGAATGGGAGTAAATACCGCCCTAAATTTTGTGCTGATGGGACTAGCACTGTTACTGTTAGGGAAAAATTCCCAACGGGACACTTGGTTGGCTCAGATTTTTAGTAGTGTTGCAGCTTTAATTTCTCTACTAGCTTTATTTGGATACCTATTCAATGTCGATATTCTTGAACATTTGGTCACAGTTACGACGGCTCAACCTGTAAACACGATCGCCACCTTTTTCATTCTCTATGGAGGAATTTTATTGCTCCGCCCCAAGGAAGGATTAATGCAAGTAGTAACCAGTCCCCTAGTTGGCGGAGTAATGGTTCGGTGGTTGCTGCCTTGGGCGATGATCTTTCCGGTGGCAGTGAACTGGTTAACTCTTCAGGGACAAAATTTAGCCTGGTATAACGCTAATTTTGGCTATACATTCCGTTCAGCTATTATGGTTTTCACGTTCTCAATTCTCATCTTGGGGACGGGGCGATCTTTGAACCAGATAGATTACAAGCGCCAACAAGCCGAAAAAGAACTTAAAAAACTTAACGAAACTTTAGAAATTCTTGTGGCTGAACGAACAGATGATTTACAAAAATCGCAGGCTCGTTTTGCGGGAATTCTAGAAATCGCCAATGATGCAATTATTTCCATCGATCGCACTCAACGCATAACCCTGTTTAATCAAGGGGCAGAAAAGATGTTTGGCTATAAAATGGATGATATTTTAGGGAAGCCACTGAATTTACTGCTGCCAGAACAGTTTAGAGATGCACATCCGCAGCATATCAAACAATTTGCACACTCTTCTACCAGAGCGCGAAGGATGGGAGAACGAAGCGAGATTTTGGGTCGTCGTCGAGATGGAACGCAGTTTTCGGCTGAAGCCTCTATTTCTAGGCTGGAAATGGGAGACGAAACGGTATTTACTGTTATTATGCGGGATATTAGCGATCGCAAGCAAGTAGAAGCATCACTGGCTCACATGGCAGCGATTGTGGAATACTCTGGTGAGGCAGTTATTAGCAAGTCATTAGACGGCATCATTTTAACCTGGAACAATGCAGCAGAAAAAATCTTTGGCTACAAGGCTGAAGAAATCATAGGACAATCCATCCTCATTCTAATTCCCTCCAATATTACCTACGAAGAACACCAAATCCTAGAAACGATTCGACAAGGGGAAAGGGTTGAAAACTATGAAACCGTGCGTGTCCGAAAAGATGGACAGCTTATCCACATATCTTGTACCATATCACCTCTGAAGGACACAACAGGCAGAATTACTGGGTGTTCTGTAATTAAACGCGACATCACCGAGCGCAAACGAGCTGAAATAAATCGCCAACAAATTGAGATGGCTTTACGAAACAGTGAAGAGCAGTTTCGCCATGCGTTTGAAGATGCCTCTATCGGGATGGCGCTCGTTTCACTTGATGGGCACTGGGTTAAAGTCAATCCTGCCTTATGTCCGATTCTTGGCTACTCCTCAGAAGAGTTGTTAGCGTTAACTTTCCAAGACATCACCCATCCTGACGATTTAGAAGCGGATCTTAGTTATGCCAATCAACTATTAGCAGGAACAATTTCAACTTACCAAATGGAAAAACGGTATTTCCATAAACAAGGACATATTATTTGGATTCTGCTTAATGCCTCGCTCGTACAAGATGAACAGGGAAATCCACTGCATTTTATTGCTCAGATCCAAGAAATTACGGCTCGCAAAGAAGCTCAAAAAACGCTAGAACTTCACAGCATTATCATGAATAACATGGGAGGAGGAGTGTGTTTGATTAAAGCCTCCGACCTCATAATAGTCTACACCAATCCTACCTTTGACGCTATGTTTGGCTACACAGAGGGCGAACTCGCAGGTCAATCCGTTGGTGTCTTGAATTATGTCGATACAAAGCTTACACCAGATGTAACCTTTCTAGATATCGTCACTCAAATTGAACAGAGCGGGGAAGCGAAATATGAAGTCCACAATAGAAAGAAAGATGGAACTCTCTTTTGGTGCAGATCTCATACATCCATGTTTGAGCATCCTGAATACGGAACTGTATATGTTGCCGTTCAGGAAGACGCAACAGAGCTAAAACTGGCTGAGCAAGCCTTGCAAGCTACCACAAATCGCCTCCACTTTCTTCTAAACTACAGCCCCGTGGTCATTTTTAGCTGTAAACCTGCTGGCGATTATGCAGCAACGTTCATCAGCGAAAATATCAAAGATATATTGGGCTACGAAAGCCGCGAGTTTTTAGAAGATTCTAAATTTTGGGTGAATCACTTACACCCCGATGATGTAGAACCAGTGCTTAATGGCTTACCAAATGTATTCGTTAATGATTTTTATTTCCACGAATACCGTCTTCGTCGCTCCGATGGGGTTTATCGCTGGATGCTGGGTCAGCTTAGGCTAATTCGAGATGGTTCAGGTAAACCAGTAGAAATCTTGGGATATTTAATTGACATTAGCGATCGCAAACAAGCTGAGTGGGAATTTCACCACGCAAATGAAGCAAACCAAGCCAAGACTGTCTTCCTCGCGAACATGAGCCACGAACTCCGCACCCCCCTGAACTCAATTTTGGGATTCACGCAATTGATGAGCTATGAGAGAAATCTGACTCCTTCTCTCCAAGAACGTTTACAAATTGTCAATCGTAGCGGTAGACATTTATTGGACTTGATTAACGATATTTTAGATTTATCCAAAATAGAGAGCGGACGGATGACACTCAATCTTTCTGACTTTGATTTGAGAAATTTGCTGGCTTCTATTGAAGAAATGTTCCAAGTTAAAGTCCAATCTAAAGAATTGCAACTAATTTTTGAGCTAGCTCCCGACATTCCTCAATCTGTGCATAGCGACGAGAAAAAACTCTATCAAATCTTGGTCAATCTGCTCGGTAATGCGATTAAGTTTACCAACCAAGGAAGCGTCACCCTACGGGTAACAGCAACAAAAAGAGACAAAACATCCTGTCACCTATCTTTTGAAGTTGAGGATACAGGCGTGGGAATTGCGCCCAGAGAAATGGATAAATTATTTAAGGTATTCGTACAAGCCCAAGCTGGGAATAATTTGAGTCAAGGCAGTGGGCTCGGTTTAGCCATCAGTCAAAAACTCGTCAAACTCATGGGCGGTCAAATTCGCCTTAAAAGCACTTTGCACCGAGGTAGCACTTTTTCCTTTGAGATTCCTGTACAGTTACCTCAAGCAGAATCCTTACCCCCAGAATCAAGTAATCAAAGAGTAATTGGTTTAGCTCCCGGACAACCGACTTACCGCATTCTTATTGTTGAAGATTTAGAAGAAAATCGCCGCTTGTTAGTCGAAATCCTGACCTCGGTTGGTTTTGAGGTGAGAGAAGCAAAACAGGGAGTGGAGGCACTCTCACTGTGGAAGAGTTGGCGGCCGCACCTGATTCTGATGAATTTGCGAATGCCGATCGTGGATGGCTACACAGCTACTAAACATATTAGAGAACGCCCTCAGAGCCAAGAAACTGTCATTATTGCTTTAACTGCCAGTATTTTTGGAGAAGAGCGAGAGAAAGTTCTTATGGCTGGCTTTAACGACTTTATAAGCAAGCCATTTCAGCAGAAAGAGATCTTTGACAAACTAGCTAAATATTTGGGAGTAACATATATCTACGAAGCCGTAGAACAAACCCCGCAAAAACAATTAGTTGAAACGGTGTCTGTAGAAGATCTATCCATCATGCCGCCTCAGTGGTTAGAACAAATGTATCAAGCCGCTTACTATCTCGATACCGAAGTTATGAATGAATTAATTGGACAAATTCCAGCCTCCAAAGCAAGTTTGTCCCAAGCACTAACCGATTATATCAATAATTTTAATTCCGATAGAATTATGGAGCTTATTCGACCTTTGCTGCCCAATCCACTGTAGTTATCGACTTTAAGGACACACAAGCTATAGTGCTGTAACCAGTGGCTATATTTCCAATACAAACAACAGGGTAAAGGATTTGGAAGTTTTCGCAGAGGTCTATGGCAGATATCCATCAGCATGAGGAAATCGCATACACATTAGATGGAATGTGCTGTATCATATAGCAATTCTATTTCGTATGTGAAGGAGATTTATTTTTTTTATTAACTGCAGAGGGTGTTGAGGGGCCAGAGAAAGAGAAAAGAGATAGAGAAATGATTGATTTAACCGGAAAGGTAATTTTAGTAACTGGTGGCTCGAAAGGGATTGGTGCAGTGACGGTGCGGACTCTGGTTAATGCTGGGGCAGAGGTGATTTTGCATTACTTTCGCAGTCAGAAAGAAGCTGAAGCGGTAGCAGCAAGTGTTGCGCGCGATCGCTGTTATTTATTGGCAGCCGATTTGATGGTGGAAAACGCGGCTTCGACTTTGTGGCGAGATGCTTTAAAATGGCGCGGTCATATTGATATTTTAGTTAATAATGCGGGGATTATGCAGTCAGCGGGTATAGAGGACAAATTCGATATTTGGTCTTCAGCTTGGCAGCAAACTCTACAAGTAAATTTAGTTGCCGTTGCCGATTTATGCCGGGAATCTATCCTGCATTTTCAAACTCGCCGAGTCGGCACAATTATTAATATAGCAAGTCGCGCTGCTTTTCGCGGCGATGACCCGAATTATCTGCACTACGCCGCTTCTAAAGGTGCTATTGTTGCTTTAACTCGCAGCATTGCTAGAGGGTTTGCGGCTGATAATATTTTGGCATTTACAGTTGCACCGGGATTTGTCAGTACAGAAATGTCTAATCAGTTTATTCAGGAGTTCGGTGAAGCTAATATTATTCGCGATATCCCGATCGGCAAAATCGCTCCTCCTCAAGATGTTGCCAATGTTATCGCGTTTTTAGCATCCGGTTTGGCTACGCACGCTACCGGAACTACGATCGACATTAATGGAGCTTCTTACGTGCATTGAGACAATTACTGTAAAATACCTCTCAAGGCTCACGCTGACACCTTTTAAAACTAACTCATTTATCACTTTAGCAAGACGCTAAAAACCTCATAAATCATTTAGGGTGAGATAAAAGATAGTCTGAGGAATGTTGATTATGACAACCGATAACGGTAGCGACACAAAACGAGTTGCCATACTCATTGAAAATGGAGTTGAAGATTCGGAATTTTTAGTTCCTTACAACGCCTTAAAACAAGCAGGATTTGAAGTAGTTGTCCTCGGTTCGCGGACAAACGAAAAGTATGCAGGGAAACAAGGAAAAGTTGCCCAGCAGGCTGACGGAACTACCACTGAAGCAGTACCCGCCGAATTCGATGCAGTGATAATTCCCGGCGGTATGGCTCCCGATATGATGCGGACTAATCCCAATACAGTACGTTTTGTACGAGAAGCATTTGAGCAAGGAAAAATCGTCGCTGCTGTTTGCCACGGCCCGCAAGTTTTGATTGAAGCCGACTTGCTAAAAGGCAAAAATGCGACGGGTTTCTTGGCAATTAAAACAGACATGATTAATGCCGGGGCTAACTACATTAACGAAGCTTTAGTAGTTGACGGCAACTTGATTACTTCCCGCCAACCTGGAGATTTAGCAATATTTACCACCGCAATTATGGCTCGCCTCGGTTACGGCGGAAAAGAAGTCGGTTTGCCCGAAGAAAGTGACACAAATGCAGAATGGTGGAAATTAGCTAATGGTTGGGGAGGTTCTACACAAGGCGACATTGTTAAAGGTTTGAATACCGCCCTCGCAGGGGAACGCTATGCTTGCGAAGCGTTTCAAAATTATGCGGAAAAAACCCAAGACAGCGATTTGCGATCGCTCTTGAGAGAAATGATTCAAAACAAACAGAACCACATCCTCGCTCTCGAAAAACGCCTCAACGATTTCGGTGAAAAACCCTCAATTCCTGCCCAAATTGCTGACAAATACGCTAAATTAAAAGCTTCGATGCAAGGAACCGATGAAAACTTTTTGCTGCGGAGCACTCTAGGTGAGTTGCAAACCGGTGTTGTCGATGTCAACAACCTGCGGGTGAAGTTCACAGATCCCGTATCAACTGCCATTTTGACAGAGATAGAATCGGATTTGTCTAAGTGTGAGCAAGCCGTTGCTAAACTCTACCGCGCCCGTGCAGCTTCCCAGGAAATTAAGTCGCCTAAACCTTCGACTAGCCCCGCTGTAAAAATGTAATCAGCAAGGGGATAAATAAGTTTGTAGTTTTGTTGAGAGGTGAAAACCCGCACCAATATCGCAGCTACAAACTTGCTCTGCAATCCTACAATATACGCCTTGGCGGTAAAATAAAACCCAACACTAAAAAGCAGATATTCAACTAACTGCAAGGTGGAGGGTTTTATTAAATGGGTTTTATTTTTGTTTCAGTGGCATACGGCGGGTTTGAAGGAAGCTTGCGGCACCCAGGGGCGGTACCAGCCTCCGGATTCATCCGTGCAGAAATAAAAAATATAGTATCCGATAACCAGCCCCCGGATACATCCGTCAAGTCGCTTTCTTCAATTCTAAAATCTAAAATCTAAAATCTAAAATCTAAAATCGAATTGCCTTCTTCCCTCTTCCTTTAGACAGGAGACACCTAGGCTATAAATGCGCTACTGTGTTGCCAATATTTTGATGAGGAAAAAAGGCCGTGGTTCCCTTACGCGATGAAAATCCCATTACTATCACTCCCTACGTTACCTACGGGCTGGTTGCCGCAAACATATTAGTATTTTTGTACGAACTCAGTTTGGGCGATCGACAACTAACCCAATTCTTCTACTCTTGGGCCGTAATTCCTTGCCAGTTAAGCAATATGTGTCGGGTTGCCCTGCCAGCTTCGCCCTTTCCGGAATGGACAACACTAATTAGCTCCCAATTTCTGCACGCAGGCTTTCTTCACATTGCCGGAAATATGTTATTTTTGTGGATTTTTGGCAACAACGTAGAAGACCGTTTAGGGCACGTCAAATTTATAATATTTTACCTTACTTGCGGCGTTTTAGCATCACTAACTCAGTGGTTTTTTTCCTCATCATCTGCCATTCCGTCCCTAGGTGCTAGCGGCGCGATCGCAGGCGTGATGGGAGCTTACATTCTCAGATATCCCCAAGCCAGAGTTCTGACACTGCTTCCCCTGGGAATCTTTTTTACCACCGTCAGAGTCCCCGCTTTCTTCTTTCTAGGATTTTGGTTTGCACAGCAAGCATTGAGCGGCCTGGCTTCGTTGAATGCCCCGGCAAGTGTCGGCATGGAATCCGGGGGAGTTGCCTACTGGGCCCACGCCGGCGGCTTTGTTTTCGGCGCTATTCTCGGCCCTTTGCTGGGATTGTTTTCTGAAGAAAATCAGATTTAATTTTTTATCGCAGATGAACGCAAATAAACGCAGATAAACTGCCAAGAAATGGGCGTTTATCTGCGTTTATTTGCGGTTTCAAACCTCTGATTTTTCTCACACTTCGGTGCTATACTTGCCTCTTTTTTGGGACTTTTCCTCAAAAAAAAGAGATTTAATTTTACCTCAGCTAAACACAAATTAACGCAGATAAAGCCAAGACAATCGGCGTTTATCTGCGTTTATCTGCGGTTTCAAACCTCTTATCTTTTTAGATAAACGTGAAGTCAAAGCCCGAAAGAGAAGAAACCCCAGTTACACCATTTAACTTCGCCAAAATGCGAGAATCAGCACCGGCCACGTTATTGCCATTGCCGTCATAAATGATGTAAGTATTGCCGCCGGAATCGTAAGCAAACAAGAAAGCAGTTCCTCCCAGAATATTTGCAGAAACAGTTGTCTGCACATTCAGCAGAACTTGACTGCCATTGCTGAGATTGGCAAATCCGGGGGCAAAATTAAACTGATCGGCGATCGGCACACCGAGACCGTTAAAATCAGTAATCACATCGTATCCGCCCGCCGCGATCGCAGCATCGATCGCCGTCGAAGAAGCCGCATCAAAGACTGGCCCACCTTGTGCAGGGCTGGTATAGCGGAATTGATTGCTGCCGCCGCCCCCCGTCATGGTATCTGCGCCGAGGCCGCCTACGAGCACGTCGTTATCCAAATCGCCGTTAATCGTATCGTTGCCGCCTTGACCATCAATAGTATCGCTGCCCGCCAAACCGTCCAAATTGTCCGGCAAAGAACCTCCAACCAAATTGTTAGGCCCGCTATCTGCAGGCAAGATCTGGACGGTGATAGTACCTACGCCCGGAAGTGTCCCGACTCCGTCGCTGACGCTGTAGGTGAAAGCAGTTGTACCCGCTACGTTGCCGGGGATGAATTGCACTTGAGAGACAAGATTTACAGCTATCCCCAGTTGCGGTGTGCTGACATTGATAATGTTGAGCGATCCTTGTTGCGGGCTGGAATCGTTGGCCAGCACGTCGATGAAAGTGGGCTGCGAATTATTCGTACTCGTAAATATGATGCCGTCATTGACAGCAATCGGCGACAGGGTAGTTGGAACAGTTACGGAGGTATCGAAAGAATTGATGTTAATTGCGACTGACGCTGCTGCCGTGCCGCCTTGGTCGTCAGCTACGCTGTAGCTGAAAGAACCGGCTGGCCCGATCGCGTTTGTTCCAGGTTGAAATTTTAGCCCAAGTAAATCCTGAACGGTTAACTTTTGGTTCACGGTGAGGGGGCTCGTACCCGTAATTACCTGACCAAAAGTAGGATTGGGAAGTCCGACTACCGCGATCGACAGTGGCTGGCCCTCCGGGTCGCTGGGCGCCGAAATGCTCAGAGACAGAGGCAAATTCTGCAAACCAGTCACCGTCTTGCCAGCTTCCACGATCGGCGGCTGGTTAGGAGTCGGAGATGTAAAACTCGGCGGAGTCGGCCCGCCACCCAACGGCGGAGGAGTTGGGGGCACCGCAGTTGGAAGCGGGACGATCGAAGGACTCGGACTCGGAGTTGTCGCGCCCGCAGTCGGACTCGGACTCGTACCCGGAACCTGTACCGGCAATGGCCCCGTTGTTGTCCCGCCGCTAGCAGGAGCTGTCCCGCCGCTAGCAGGAGCTGTCCCGCCGCTAGCAGGAGCTGTCCCGCCGCTAGCAGGAGCTGTCCCGCCGCTAG
>NZ_JAUBRO010000034.1:50647-83167 GCF_036701945.1 Microcoleus sp. MON1_C1
CAGGAGTTGTCCCGCCGCTAGCAGGAGTTGTCCCGCCGCTAGCAGGAGTTGTCCCGCCGCTAGAAGGAGTTGTCCCGCCGCTAGAAGGAGTTGTCCCGCCGCTAGAAGGAGTTGTCCCCTCAATGGTGAAGGGATTGTCGTCTACGCGGGGTATTTGAGCTGTAGTGAACCGAGATTCATCTAGCGAGTTCGATCGAACATCAATCAACACTGCCAAAAATTCCCCAGTTCGCCTGTCCCTAATAATCGTGTTGCTAGAATTCGAGCCTTGGCCCTGGAAAATTTCTAACTCTGTAAAGTTGAGACCTCCAGCCAGACCGATCAAATCTCCCGGATTAAAATCTCTAATTACATCAGCATCGCCGATTTCGCGGCCCCCAGTAGTGAGAAACCCGTTGCTACCAGCCGACGTGCCGACCCTACCGAGAACAAAGATATCCGATCCGTCGCCTCCTGTCAGAGTATCCGATCCGCGATCGCCCGAAAGAATATCATCCCCAGCATCTCCAGACAAAGAATCAGTGCCGTCGCCCCCAAAGAGCAGGTCATCACCCTCGCCGCCGTCACCAGTATCGTTACCAACACCGCCGGTGATGACATCCCCGCCCTCCTGGCCCAACAAAATATCATTGCCCGCAGCGCCGATCAGGCAGTCGTTACCCGTGTCGCCAAAAACAGTGTCACTGCCCTTATCGCCAAAAATCAGGTCGTCCTCGCCACCACCGCGCAGACAGTCATTGCCTTTACCGCCGTACAGCGAGTCGTTGCCTTCAGCACCCAAGACAAGATCGTTGCCCTGGTCGCCAAAAGCTACGTCATCGCCTTGGTCGCCAGAAACCAAGTCATCGCCTTTGCCACCCCGCGCCGTGTCATTGCCGCGCCCGCCCTCAACAATATCTTTACCAGCGCCACCGTTGAGAGAATCGTTACCGTCTTCGCCCCTGAGTAGATCGTCTCCGTCCCGACTCAGAAGCGTGTCGTCGCCGCCACCCCCGGAAATCGTGTCATTGAACAAGCTGCCGATTAAATAGTTACTGGCGTCATTTGCGACAACTAAGCCATCGACAAAAAGTGGCTCTGGGGGAGGCGTGGGAACTGTCACAGGTGGCCGCGGCACCGGGGTGATCGAAATGTCCGGGCCCGTCCCCGTCATCCCTGTCGAAGTCCCCGTCATCCCTGTCGAAGTCCCCGTCATCCCTGTCGAAGTCCCCGTCATCCCTGTCGAAGTCCCCGTCATCCCTGTCGAAGTCCCCGTCATCATTGTCGAAGTCCCCGTCATCGGCGACGGTGCCGGGGACGGCGACGGTGCCGGGGACGGCGACGGTGGGGTAAAAGCTACTGGTACTGCACTTGGCATTGTTCCGACTCCTTGCGACGCTACTCAAAAACTACTAAATAAACTTAAAGTCAGATGCAGTAATGACGGTGCTGAGCGCTCCCGGCACTGTAGGAATAGAATTCAAAACTCCCAAATCAAAAGCTGGGAGACTGTCATCTGCCACATTCGGGTCAAAGCCTAGAACGTACTTGTTAAAAGTATTGTTCAGGTACACGAAGAAAGCTCCCGTTTTGCTCGAACCCTTTTGATTCTTCAACACTGCATTTACTGCTTGAGCGTTATCAAATTTAGATTCAAACAAAATGACTGATTGCTTGCTGATGTCGTCGCCGCTAGACCCGATATTCCTGACGATAAAACTGGTGAAATCGAGAGTAGTTCCTGAGTTGGTTAAACCTGCGAAATTTGACGATCTGAACAAAAATCTGTCGGTCTCGCTGCCGCTAGCGTTAAAGTCAGCAATCACGTCTACGCCTTCGCTGGGAGTTTCGTAGTAGAAGAAATCATTGCCAGCATCGCCCGTGAGCAAGTCAGAACCGACACCGCCACCCAAAATGTCATTGCCTGCACCGCCGGAAAGCGAGTCGTTGTCATCGCCGCCCAATACCAAGTCATTGCCGAAGGCGCCGCTGAGACAGTCGCTGCCGGCACCGCCGTCGAGAGTGTCGTCGCCCGCTTGGCCGTCGAGGGAGTCGCTGCCGGCCTCGCCCAACACGTAGTCATTGCCCGAACCTCCGAGTCCCGTGTCGTTGCCTTGTCCACCCAAAATCGTGTCATCGCTGTCCCCGCCGGAGATGGAATCGTTATTGATACCGCCGTCGAGCAAGTTTCTGCCCAGTCCACCGTCGAGGATGTCGTCGCCCTCACCGCCGTCGAGGCAGTCGTCGCCAATGCCACCAAGTAAGGTGTCGATCCCAGTGCCACCAAGTAAGGTGTCGTCGCCGGATTCTCCCAACATCGAGTCATTGCCTGTTCCGCCGTCAATGCTGTCGTTATTGTCACCGCCCAAGAGGTTGTCATTGTCATTGCCGCCGAACATCAGGTCGTTGCCCAGTCCGCCGATCAGCGAGTCTATGCCGTCTTGGCCGTCAACGGTGTCGTTGCCCAGTCCGCCGTCAACGGTGTCGTTGCCGATCGCACCCACCACCGAGTCGTTGCCTGTTTCACCGAATACGAGGTCGTTGCCGCCATTACCATCGATGAGGTCGTTGCCGTCGGCCCCAGAGAGGGTATCGTCGCCGGCCCCGCCGAGGATGAAGTCGCTGAGGTTGCTGCCTGTAAAGCTGCTGGCCGGGAGTGCGCTGCGATCGACAATATTATCTACAACCGTGATGCTGAAGGATGTCGGCCCGATAGTTCCAGAGCCGTCGGAGGCGGTAAACGTGAAACTGTCGCTGCCACCTGTCGCCAGCAAGTTGTATTTGACGATGTTGTTGTTGATATCGTCTTGAGTAAATTTGCCGCCGACGTTTAGAAAGGTGCTGCCCCTTTGGACAAAACCTCTGGTAGCGTCGGGGGCTTTGGTAATCGTGTAAACGATTTCCGACGGCGTGTTGTCGGGATCTGTCACTAACAAATCCGCAGCGGTGATTGTCTGGGTAGGATTACTTTTGGCAACCACCACACCGTCGTTAATTGCTAGCTGCGGCGGGCTGCTGACGCGGATGGTTGCTACCGCCTGACTTGTGCCACCGTTACCGTCTGAGATCGAGTAGCTGAAGCTGTCAGTACCCGAGAAGCCCGGATTCGGGGTGTATTTAAATACGCCGCCGCCCACGGGAACCAGGCTCCCCTTGCCTGTTGGACTAAAAGTCGTGACAGTCAGAGCGCTTTGTTCCGCGTCAGTGTCGTTCAACAGAACGTTGAGAGTGAGTGGTTGACCCGCAACCGTGGTGAAGTTGTCGTTAACTGCTTTTGGAGGTTGGTTAAGGATGGGCGTCGGCGGTGTCGGCGGCGTGGGACTTCCTGTCGGCGTCGGCAACCCCGGTGTCGGCGACCCCGGGAACGTCGGCCGCGGCTCGTCTGGCGGTGTCGGCGGTGTCGGCGGTGTCGGCGGTGTCGGCGGTGTCGGCGGTGTCGGCGGTGTCGGCGGTGTCGGCGGCGTCGGACTTCCTGTCGGCGTCGGACTGGTTGTCGGCGTCGGCAGGGGGAGCGGAGTTGCGCTGCCGGGAACTCTGGGGGCAATTACAAATGAGCTTCGCCCGAGGGTTCTGCTGTCTACTCCGGGCAATACTGCTAAAAAGTCGCCGCTGACGCCGTTGCGAATAATCGTACTGCCGGCTTTGGTCTCAGTGCTTTGGAAGATGACCAAATCTTCAAACTTGAGGTCGCCACTTAACCCGATGAAATCTTCGCCTTGGCGAAAGTCTGTGAAAATGTCGGCATCGGCGATGTCGGGGCCGCCTGTGGTGAGAAAGGCCGCGTTAGTGCCCTCGCTGCTGCCACTGGGGGAACTGAAGGCACCGATGACGAAGACATCTCTGCCTTCGCCTCCTGCCACTACGTCTTTGCCTCCTTCGCCCCAAAGAACGTCGTTGCCCGCGCCGCCGTCCACGATGTCATCACCGTCGCCGCCGAATACGATGTCGTCGCCGTCGCCGGAAAAAAATGTATCCCCGCCGGCGTTTCCATAGAGCCAGTCGCCTCCTTCGTTGCCAAATACCAAGTCTTCGCCATCGCCGCCGAAGAGCGAGTCGTTACCTTGGTCGCCCCACACGATGTCGTCGCCTCGATCGGCCAAAAAGCTATCGTCGCCAGAGCCTCCACGCAAGCTGTCGCTGCCTTTGCCGCCGTAAGCCGTGTCCCTGCCTTCGCCTCCGATTACCGTGTCGTTGCCGTCATTGCCGTAAAGCACGTCAGGGTTATTTCCCCCGTCGAGGGAGTCGTTGTCTTTGCCTCCGTACAGGGTATCGAGTCCTGACCCGCCATCGAGAACGTCGTTGCCGGGCGCGCCGAACAGCACGTCGTCATCGTCGTTGCCAAATACTAAATCGTCGCCGTCGGCTCCTTGCAGGTTGTCGTTGCCTTGCAGCCCGGAAATCACGTCGGGCCCGGGACTGCCAACTAAGGAGTCGTTGGTTTCGGTGCCACGGACTACGCCGCCGATGACTGCAGGCGACGTACCTTGGCCTCCGCCCACTGTGTCGTCTATGCCACCAAATGTGTCGTCCCCGGAGGGAGTTGGCGTCGGCGGTGCTGGTGTTGGTGTTGGCGGTTCTGGTGTTGGTGTTGGCGGTTCTGGTGTTGGTGTTGGCGGTTCTGGTGTTGGTGTTGGCGGTTCTGGTGTTGGTGTTGGTATAATTACTACTGGCACTGCACTTGGCATTATTTTGGCTCCTTTAAACGACGATCCCGATTAACTTTAAGAACTGATTAGTATCAGTTTGTTGCCACAAATCTGGCTTAAAATTGATTAATAATCCCGATCATTTCTAGCATACTAAATCAAAACTGCAACGGCTATGGATATTTTTTAAGCCGGGCATCTTTTGATCTCAAAATATTAATGATTGCACGTTTTGCTGCCTATGTTGGGTATACTTTAATATCGCCCCAGTTCTATAGAACCTAGAAGTCTGGCTTCGAGTCAGCCCGGTGTATTTATCCAGAAGCCGAAAAAATAAAAATCTTCGCTGTCATAATTTTTTCTTTCCTCCTGCCGAATGCCGAATACATATGTGCCTCTTGCCTTCAGAAGCCGACTTTTTTATGCTGACTTCTGACAAGAAACAGAGCTGTTAATTAGGGGCAGAAGCGGCCCGGTTTGTTCTTGTCCACTGACGGATAGTTCGCTGTGGCAAAGGTAAAGCAGGGAACAGCGACTTAACAAATCTAGCAGAATTCGCCGCAGTCGCTGTTGGTCGGCAGTCGTTTCGTCTTCGGTTTCCCAGGGGCGCCCGAGTTGCGATCGCAAAAATAAGGGAGCACCAAACAATGTCGCCGCACCGCCGCTCAGCCACAGGGGCGAGCCGGCATCCAGCCAAAAGTGCCATTTGTGGGCGCGGCGGCTGCTGCGGTACTGAAAGATGTTGGCGAGGGTGACGGCTCTGGCTGCTGGGCCTTCTGGACGCACTGGAAATGGGTTGGCGGTGACGGTTCCTTGGCGCAACAATTGGATGAACCGGGCGATCGTTTCTGAGTCGCCGCCGTTTGTTGGTTCAACGCGCTGCATTCGCCCGTTGATTTCCCAGTAGTGGCTGGCTGTTTCCATTAACTCGCGCAGGGCTGCTAGCCGATCGTAGGGGAGGTATCTGTCGTTCATCAGAAATTTCTGGATTGCTCGATCGAGCAGGGCAATTGGGCTCGGCAACAGCCGCTCCTGCTGTTGCGACCGCTGTTGTTCGATCCACTCCACAATCTGCTCGTAGGCCCCGGCTGCTCGGTGTCCCAGTCTGTCCCACCGGGGAAAAGCTGTAATTGGCAGCAATTGAGGTCGATCGATATCGGGACAAAAACAGTGATCGGCGATTAAACCTGCTCTCACTTGGTCGATCGATTTTTGATTTTGAATTTGAGATTTTAGATTGAACGTCGAGTTGGAATCTTCTGTTTCCAATGAACGGTGTTTCTGGCTGCCCAACACTACCAGCATTTCTGCAGCGCCGTCTCGATCGACTAAACGGCCGAGTCCCGGATAAACTAAGGCTAACAAAGTGAGTAAAGCTCGAATCTCTGGGGTAGTAGAGAGGGGACGCTGATCGTTGAGAGATACGGCGGCGATACCATCTCGCGCGAGAATTTCCGTTAAACTGTAACGGGCGATCGCATCCATCCCGGGCGCAATTACGGCGATTTCCTGCGGTTCCACGGCTTGTGACTTCACCGCATCCACTATGATTTCGGCGGTTTCTCGCAGCAGTTGAGCCCGGGAAGTGGTTTGGAGCGATCGAACCGAGCCGGGCAAACTCAAGCCTAAAGGATAAAAACCCTCTGAATTAACTGCTAAACTTACCGCTAAATCTCCAATCTCTGGGGCTAAACCGGCTTTTGCGTCCAAATTTTCCACGCTTTGACAGCGGTCTTCGAGTCGGGCTAGGTATTCCGTGTCAGCCCCCAAGCCCAAACGCACTCCTCCATCTGAATTGTAGGAGAACGCCCCCGCTGCACCTTGGTCGAGCATTCGATCGAACAAATGGCGACTTATCGCCGGATAATCGTCAACATCGTCTGCGATCACAGCTTGGTATCTAGAGGCCAAATGCTGCTGGTAACTGCTATCCGGCAACAAATAGCGCCAGTAGAGTTCGCAAACAATCCCGTAAGTCAGGAGCCCCCGCGTCAAGCACCATTCCCGCCACCTTTCCAGCAAGTCTCCCATGCTAGTCCACAGGTTGTTCGAGCCGCCTGAGATAGCAAATCCCTGTTCCAGAATGCTGGGAATCTCTTCTCTGGGCGTACCGCTGACAGCAGCAAGTTGTAATAAGTCTAGTGTTCGACGCACCATTCGGTTTGGACTTACCCCTGTTTGTTGCAAAATGCCTTCGTCTAGTTCGCGACGCCAGAGTCTCGTGGCAAGTTCCA
The DNA here is from genome assembly GCF_036701945.1 of Microcoleus sp. MON1_C1. Classification (NCBI taxonomy): domain Bacteria; kingdom Bacillati; phylum Cyanobacteriota; class Cyanophyceae; order Oscillatoriales; family Microcoleaceae; genus Microcoleus; species Microcoleus sp. MON1_C1. The sequence continues at coordinate 57,507 of NZ_JAUBRO010000034.1, forward strand.
GTTCGGTTTCAGGTTGCAGTCGCAGGGGAAATTGAGCTCTCAAATTCAGCGACTGAACTAGCAGGGGCCAAAATAGCAATACCTCCTGCTCAAAAAAACCGAAGGGCGTTGTGGAGTGAAAGGTATATTTTCCTTCGGTAGCGACGGCGATGCGATCGGCCAATTCTAGCCGGTTGTCTCCGTTAGCTGCTAAGACTAAAATTGCTGGGGCAGTTTGTCCAGCCCGCCGCCGCCCGGAACTCGATCGCCCTGAAACTTTTGCGGGCAAGGGCTTGACAGTTTTGCTCCAAATGCAGAACTGCTCTACTAAACGAGTGGTTTTGCCACTGCGGGCAGATCCGACAATCCAAATTGAATCCTCGGTGGCAGTTCTCAATTTATGTAAATTTGTTACCATACCGTGAATACTTTAATCACTAATGTCTACAGCAAACTAACCAGCTTTAGCTATGAATACTTCTCCGTGGAACAGGATTGTAAAATATCTCTACAGCCTTCACCAATGGTATCGAGAAACCCCTGAGAGGGCTCTAGAACAGGCCTACGATGCTGCGTTAGCAATTAAGGCGATCGAAGACGAGCATTTTGGCGGTCAAATAATCTCTGAGCGATCGGGAGATTACGGACAAAGCACCCTGTCTTACTTTAAATCCGAACTGCAAAAATACCTCAAGGTCATCCAAACCCGAATGGTTGAGTTTAATGCTAGCCGTTCTTTTTTGGAACTGCCGGAGCGAGTGGGGGCCAAACCGAAAACGGGGCACAGCGCCGATTATCACCAGCACGGATTACATCTCAACAATAAAGATAGAGCCTCCCTTATATTTGAGAAGCTAGAGTTTATTGATGGAGTCATCGACAAGTATATTAATAATAGTAGATCGACGGCAATTGTTCCGGTGGCCAGTTCAGTAAATGTGCAGGTAAAATCTACAACAAATAGCAGCTCTCCACCTGACCAAAATAAAGGTTCAACTAATTCTGTTAAAATTCACGATGGTGAGGTTGACACTAACTATGAAGAAGTGAATTTGTTACCGCGCTCACTTTTGGGGACTTTGAATCGAATCACTAAAGATTTAGACCCGGGAGCTGAAAAAGAAGTAGTCAAGAATTTTCGCAATTCCAAAGTAAAAACAATTATTTCTCTGAGATTTATTTTGCTTTTGATTTTAGTTCCGCTGTTGACGAATCAAATCTCCAAAAACTTTCTAGTGGGACCGATAGTTGACCATTTTAGAGGCAAAGAAAATGCCCCACTTTTCATAAATGTTAACCTGGAAGAAGAAGCATTCCAAGAACTGGAGAGATTTGAGCAGCACCTCAAATTTGAAAGGTTAATAGGCACTGCTCCGTCGCTTTCTTTAGAGGAAACGGAACAGAAGATTGCCGAGAAAGCAGTTGAGCTAGCCGAGGAATACCGCGCTGAAAGTAGTGGAGCTATTAAAAATATTTTTTCCGATTTGATTTCCTGCATGGCGTTTGTCGCGATTATCGTCACTAACAAGAAAGAGATTGAGATTTTAAAGTCTTTCATGGACGATGTGATTTACGGCCTCAGCGACAGTGCGAAAGCTTTCGTAATTATTTTGTTTACGGATGTGTTTGTCGGATTCCACTCGCCTCACGGTTGGGAAGTAATTCTCGAAGGTGTATCGAGGCATTTGGGACTACCAGAAAATAGGCAGTTCATATTTTTGTTCATTGCGACGTTTCCCGTTATCTTGGATACGGTATTTAAGTATTGGATATTCCGTTATTTAAACCGGAGTTCGCCTTCGGCTGTTGCTACGTACAAGAATATGAACGAATAATTAGAGGCGAAGGAAGTTCGGCAACGGATTATGTAACGGATGTAACGGATGTCAGGAAGAAGGAAGTTCGGCAACGGATTATGTAACGGATGTAACGGATGTCAGGAAGAAGGAAGCAAGAAGCAGGAAGAAGAAAAAAAGATGTAATAATAGCAATTGTTTCAGGCATTAAGAACGTCCTCAGTAGGGCGTCAACTGCACACAGAGTGGCTTACTCATAGCACATAAAATCATTTATTGTTTGCGTCAGGAGTGGTTTAATTAAGTTGATATACTTAAGCTGTTTGGCCTCTAAATTTTATTTTTGGGTGGGTTCTCGCGCGCACCCCACAAGAATTTTATCAAACTTGACAGTCATGAAGGCTCGGGTCAGGAAGCGTAAAATTTAGATGCGCCTAGGCCGATGCAAAAAAAATGCGATCGCCCGCAGAATCTCTCGAAAGAAATCAAAAGCGCGATCGCATTCCCAGAACCAATTACCAATGACCTAATTCCAACGCTTCTTGCGCTGTCGCTGGCTTGCTACCGCCTCCACCAGTCCCAGGCCGAGAAAATTACTCAGCAGCGACGCATTCCCGTAACTTAGGAAAGGCAGCGGAATGCCCGTAACCGGAGCCAAGCCAATGTTCATCCCAATATTTACGAACACCTGAAAAATCAACATTGACAGTACGCCGATCGCCAGCAAAGAACCAAAATTATCGTTAGCAGTTTGAGCGATCGTCACCAACCGGAAACAAATTATCCAGAAAATCAACAACACGGCAATACAGCCAATAAAACCCAATTCTTCGCCAATAGCTGAAAAGATAAAGTCCGTATGCTGTTCGGGAATAAAGTTAAGCTGAGTTTGCGTTCCCTGAAACAAACCCCGGCCCTTCAGTTCCCCAGCGCCAATAGCAATCCGAGATTGAATCAAGTGATATCCGCTGCCTAAAGGGTCTTTCTCGGGGTTTAAAAACCCTGTCAGACGCATTTTTTGATAATCCTTGAGCACATTCCAAAAAATATGTCCGAGGTGTCCAGAAACAACGTTCACCAACACAGCACCGAAAGTCCCCAACCATGGCCAAGGCAGGGTTCGCCAAGCGATAATACCCGCCACCACTACCCAGGCTATCCAAATCGGTGTAGACAGGTTATTGAAGAGAACTGAGATCAGAGGAGAGAATAGCAATATTAGCCAGCCGGGATTGACATTTCCCCAGTAAAACATCCCCATTGTGATGGCGCCGAAGACCAAGGAAGTACCTAAATTTGGTTCAGCAAAGATCAATCCCCAGGGTACAGCCATAATCGCCAGCATCCTCAACATATTACCCACCGTGGGGACAGTCTTGTCGTGCAGGAGAGCTGCTAAAGTGACAATCATGCCTACTTTGGCAAATTCTGAGGGTTGCAGGTAGAAGCCGCCGATGTTGATCCACCGCTGGGCACCGAGCCCTGTAGTACCGATAAAACGCACTGCGATCAGCGACAAATTGATTAATATGTAAATCGGCCATTTCCACTCAATCAGTATTTGGTAGCGACAGCGGGAAATGATGATGGCGAGGAACAAACCGACTGCCCCAGTTACCCAGTGCCGCCACCAGTTGATGAGTCCCTGATTAATTTCCACGCTGTGGATCATGATTCCCCCGAAGATGGTGAGGGCGATGCAAGCGGCGAACAGCCAAGGGTCTGCTTCTTCCCAGGGTTTGAAGATTGATTTCCAGCGGTTTCTGACTTGTATTCTCTGCAACATGAGGATTTTAGATTTTAGATTTTAGATTTTAGATTATCCAGCCGATTTTCGGAAGTTGTCGATATATTTCGGATTCAGACTCTGCACCTTACTTTAGAAGCGTCGGTGTGAGTACCTCAGATTATTCGGGGAGTTGTAGGGATGTTCCGGGAACGAAAGAAGGAACGCCAAACCGGGTATCTGGGTATTCTATTTTTTCTGTGCGCTTACTTAATTTAGTTGGCGATCGCACGTGGTCAGAAACCGGGTTTTTGTCGAGAAGAGGCGTTACAACTCGCCGAAACCGCTAAAAACCCGGTTTCTTGGGTTTTGTATTCGTAAGCCCTAGAATCGTCAGGCCGGTTCGTAAAGGTACTCAAAGCCGTTCCCATCTGGATCTCTGCCGTAAAAAGATGCAGTACCGTCGCGGTGTTCGTGAATGTGGGTGACGGAAACACCATCGGCTTTGAGTTGTTCGTAGGCGGATTCCATTTCGGTACGATCGTCAAATACAAACCCAAAATGCGGCCCTGCTTGGTCGTAACTCGGACTCAACAGCGCCAATCCGTCCTCTCCTGCTTTCAAATAAGCCCAGTCTGCATCTTTCCAGACTAACTCCATACCCAAGTTGCGGTAGAATTCAGCAGACTTCTCTATGTCTTGCACGCAGACGGCTACGTGTCCCAATCGTTTTAGTTTCATATCTACAAAGTTTATGGTTGTTCTTTCGTTTATTGTATCTATTTTCTGATTTTTTGCTCGATTAATTAGCTATTTTTTCTGTTTTTTTTGTTGCGGCTAACTGTACTTTTTCTACTTGTTTGCTAGCGTCCATTTCGCTGAACAGTTGAATGGCGCGCTCAAAATTTTCTTGACTTTTCTCGATGTTACCAAGTTTTTGTTCTGTTAGTGCTAGTTGATAGCAAGCTTCGGCTCGGTCTAATTTAGCGCTGGTTCGATCGAGTATTTCTATTGCTTCTGCATGGTGCTGCAGGGCTTGGTCAAATTCTCCCTGTTCTCGGTACAGCGCTGCTATACCGCTGAAAGCTTTGGCTTTGATGGTGCTGTACTGGTTTTGGTCGGCTTGGGCGATCGCTTGGCGGTACAAACTCAAAGCTTTCTCTGTCTCTCCCAGGTTTTGATAGGTGGCGGCGAGAAAAACTAACTTGTATCCCGTACCCACCAAATGGCTGTTTTCGCGATCGGCATAAAGTTTTTCGGCGAGCTCTTCCGCCTCTTTTTTTGCTCCGACACAGGAGTTGAGGAAAGCTAACCCGACATCGAGCGAATAGCTATTAATCCCGATTTCGTCCCGCGAATTTTTCAGCTTGACAAATATCTCCATAGCTGATTCTAATTCGCGCATTTCTATTTGACAAAAACCTATATTAATTGCAGCGTTTACTTTCCAAAATTCCAGATTAGCTTGTTTGCCGTTGTCCGGTTCGCTGCTTTTTGCTATAATTTGCAAAGATTTAGTGGCTTTTATTTCTGATATTTGATGGCATTCTATAGCTTGATTTATTTCACCTAATATCCGGTAACAAATGCCTAAAATACTATATAAACCACTCAAATAATAATCAGAAGTCACATTATGGACGATACGATTAGTGGCTGAAATTACTGGCTGCAAGAAACCTAATTTGTAGAGTGCTCTACCCAGCTTGTAATCTTTGGCAAACTGGATATTGATTTTTTTGAGGATGACGCTCGCGGCCTGCTCGAAACAGCTAATTGCCACATAATGATAGTAAGCTTCAAAAGCTTTCAGGGCATCTTCTACAGTCTCAATATTTTCAACACTCTCTGTCCAGAACTCGGCTGCTTTGCGGTTTGCAGTTTCCCAGTCTCCGGGTGAGAGCCGATCGACCGCTTCTTCCCGAATTGCTGGATGCAGCCAGTATTCGCCCTTCTGAGACTCGACTAGCGATCGGTGCAACAGCGATTTAATGATTTGTCGGCGTCCGGCTTCCGGCACGTCCCACAGCAAACACAAAAGTCCGTCAGTAGGGACTGTCGGCACGTCTTGATACCGGTAACAGCCCAAGCGACAGAGGAGTTGATAGGCTTCGGCGTCGAGTTCGAGGAGGCGGTTGAATTGACTGGTAACTAAATTTTTTAAGTCTGTTTCAACGAGCGGATCTTCGCTGTTTTCGAGCCAGTAAGCCGCCATATCTCCGTCAAAATCTTCTCGGATCGTGCCGCAAATAATGCCCATTGCTTTGGCATTGCCGCCGTAAACTTTGTGCATTTCCTTGAGGGCGACATCATCTATATTGATGTTGCGGCCGCTAAAAAACTGCCGCCAAACTTCAACTTCCAATCCCGGAAGCAAGTAGTGTTCGACGGTGACATCTGAATCGCACAGTCGATCGCGACTGGTAATCAGCGTTACCGACTGCACCGCTGCGTCAGCCAAAACTCGCAACAGTTCCACGTAAAGTCGGTGCGGTTCAATAAACTTACCTTGTCCGTCGAGTGCCGCTTCCAAATTGTCAATCAATACGCCGACTTTGTGAGTCTGAAGCTGCCGCTTCAGCCGCCCCAGAGTGACGCCAAAGTCTGGCCCTGGTTCTTCCTGAAAGTCTTGCTTGAGCCATTCTTCGATCGCGCTTTCCAAGGCTGTGATGTTCTCTGTCTCTTTTGCCATCAACAGTTCAATGGTTCGATCGAACCCTTGAGATTTGAGATACTGTCGGGCCAAAGTTGTTTTGCCGATACCGCCGGCACTTTGGATGACAATCACTTTTGCACCTTGGGCGACAAGAGTATTGAGATCTTCTATCGCCCCGAAGCGGCCCAAAAAATTCGGGTTTTCGATTTCCAACTCCGCATCAAGTCCGAGAGATACTTGGGACGGAACAGTTTGTCCCGACTGCGGTTCTAGTTTCGAGTAGCTGCGCCAATACCGCTCTACAACCGCTTGAAGGTTGTCTCTTTTGATTTTTTCGCCTTCTCCAAACAGCGCTGAAAGTCGCTTCCACAAATTAGAGGCAGCATCCTTAACAGTCCCTACTCCATACCCTTCACTATCTGCAACCTGTTGGTACGTCCTGCCTTGCACGCCTTGCCAAGCTTCGCGAAAGATCGCGCTGTCAAGGTTGTCGAGAGTTTTCAGGTTTCGAGCCACAAGTAACGAGTTGGTAAAATCCAGTGCACGATCGGCTTCCATTTAGTCACCAGGTTTAGCGTTACCCATCTGACACAACTTTAACAGACTTTTTCCGACTCGCTTACACGCTCAAACAGTGGACTTGTATAGACTTTTCCCGACTGACACGGCCGAGGTTGGCCGTGGATACTGTTGAGTGTGGAGGGGAAGTTGACAGACAAGCTTCTAACTTACACACCGATCGAGTCGAGTTTATATTTAGGAGCAAGCAGGTATGTCTATTAACGATGTGGAAACAGCGATCGTAGATGAACAAATTCGCCCTCAAGAATGCGGCCGCGTTCGTTTCCAAAACAGTTGGTGGCCGGCGAAGTGCGATCTAGACATGACTTTTCAACCCGGTGAGGTGGTTCGCGTCGTGGGAATTGAAAATATTACTTTGATCGTTGCAGCGTCGTTTACCATCAATTCTGAAAGTTAAGACAAATCTACAATCGGGAGTAAGCAATCCTGAATTTTGACAATTCCGAAAAAGCGATCGTGGATGAAGAAATTCGACCTAATGAGTCCGGTCGCGTTCGTTTCCAAAACAGTTGGTGACCGGCGAAGTGCGATCCTCTTCGAGGACTCCGCTAACGAGACCTAACTTTTTAACTTGGTGAGGTGGTTCGCGTAGTCGGAATTGACAATATTACTTTGATCGTTGAAGCGCCGTTATAAATCAGTGGCTTAGGGAGTCGAGCTCTAGGTATTATAGCATCCCAAGGTTCCAGCCAAACTACAATCAGGAGAAAGTAATTATGACTGTCAGCCATTTAGAAAGAGCGATCGTTGAAGAAGAAATTAAACCAAATCAGTCCGGCAGTGTGCGATTTCAAAGCAGGTGGTGGCCTGCAAAATGCGTTCGAGAAATAACTTTGCAACCCGGTGAAGTTGTTCGCGTCGTGAGACTTGACAACATTACTCTGATAGTTGAAGCGTAGTTGGGGAACAATCTGTAGGTGGGGAGTTATCAGAGGGTATAAAAAATAAATTTGCGATCGCGTTTCTATTTCGATACATTTCTCTTCAAGCGCGCGATCGTACTCATCACCTCTGTTAATTTCAATATGACTTACGCAAGTACGGCCGATCGGGCGTACAACGGCAATGGCGATCGCACAGTAGCTAGACGCTGCGATCGCCAAAACTAAAAAATCTCGGAACGGACAATAATTAATGATAAAATAGCTTAAGCATTCAGTTCCAAAATTGTGGTAATCTGACACCAATCGACTTTCATTTTCAATCGAGTGCGTGCAGCTATGCGAATCTGTAAAAATTTACAAAAGTTTCTGCTTTTCACCATAGCGTGATTTTTCGCTGTATCGCTGTTGATTAAATTTACTAAATTTCACAATTATGTCGGCATCAACCGCGCCGATACCGAAGTGAAAGTTGTTGCCCTTACCTACGACAACGACCCCTATGGTTCCTATACAAATCAGCTTTTAGATATCTTAGACCGCTATCAAGTTAAAGCAACTTTTTTTGAAATAGGCCGCAATATTGAGAAACATCCAGAAATCGTGCAAATGATTGTCGCGAGGGGAGAGGAGTTGGCAAACCATTCATACTCTCACAAAGATATGATGTTTCAACCCAAGGAAGTTTTGCTGTCGGAAATTGAATAAACGGACAAACTTTTGCAGGAAGTTGGGGTTAAGCAACAAAGTATCAGTTTTCGCCCGCCTTGGGGTAGGCGATTTGTAGTTTTGTCTTATTTGCTATCCCAAATACTCAAAAAACTGATTATGTGGGATGTTGATTCCCAAGATTATAAAAAAACACTCACGGCGGAAGATATCGCAAGTCGGGTGGTTGACAATGTGCGATCGGGTTCGATTGTGGTGATGCACGACGGCATGGGCGATCGCCGCCGCGACAAAATCCCCAGTCGCCACCACCAAATCGCAGTGGCGCGAATGCGTCCAAACAGCCTGCAATTGCTGCCAAGTCACAGCAATCAGCCCCGCCCCAATATCTTTGAGGAAAAACAGGGGGTTCATGTAAAAAACTCCCCCAGACGGCATTTGACTGGTGGGCCCAATAATGGGCACGGTCGATCGGCGGTAAGCAGCCCCGTCACCTACAATCGGCATTGCCGAAACATCAACATCCGCGCCAGATACTCTCAAAGCTTTGAGAATTTGACAGTTAATCGAGTCTTCCCCGTGGCCGTTGCTGAGGAAAAGTATCCCCTTCGATTTCATATAATCAGAATACAATCAGAATCAGTGCCGAGCTTTTTTTAAAGACAGCCGTGCGATAGCTAAACTCGGGCGGGCTAACTTTTTGTTAGTCTAATTTAAATACATTGTGGAAGTGAAACAGCGTGAATATTGAAATTGGGCGGGGCAAAAGCGCTCGCAGAGCTTACGGCATAGATGAAATTGCGCTTGTACCCGGACAGCGCACCCTCGATCCGAGTTTGGCAGATACCAAGTGGCAGATTGGCGGGATCGATCGAGAAATCCCGATCATCGCCAGCGCCATGGATGGAGTAGTCGATGTCCGCATGGCCATTTTGCTGTCGGAATTGGGAGCAATGGGCGTGCTCAACCTAGAAGGAATTCAAACCCGCTATGCCGACCCCCAGCCAATATTAGAGCGCATCGCCAGTGTCGGGAACCACGAATTTGTTTCCCTGATGCAGGAACTCTATGCCGAACCCATCAAGCCAGAATTAATCGACCTGAGAATTAAAGAAATTAAAGCTGGAGGAGGGATTGCCGCCGTCAGCGGTACACCAGCCGGGGCGAGCAAATACGGCCGGACGGTTGCTGAATCTGGAGCCGATATATTTTTTGTGCAAGCAACTGTAGTCTCGACAGCTTTCCTTTCCCCGGAATCGATCTCATCTTTAGATTTGACTCAATTCTGTCAAGAGATGCCGATCCCAGTAATTTTGGGTAACTGCGTCACCTACGAAGTCGCCCTGAATTTAATGAAAACTGGCGCTGCGGGCATTCTCGTGGGCATTGGGCCGGGGGCTGCTTGCACATCTAGGGGCGTATTGGGTGTCGGCGTTCCCCAAGCCACAGCGGTAGCAGACTGCGCCGCCGCGCGGGACGACTACTATCGCGAAACTGGCAAATATGTGTCGGTGATTGCTGACGGCGGTTTAATTACTGGCGGCGATATCTGCAAGTGCATTGCCTGCGGCGCCGATGGAGTGATGATTGGTTCGCCCTTTGCCAGGGCCGCCGAAGCTCCTGGCCGCGGCTTTCACTGGGGGATGGCGACTCCCAGCCCGGTTTTGCCGCGCGGCACTCGCATTCGCGTGGGGACTACGGGTACTCTGGAGCAAATTTTGCGGGGGCCTGCGGTGCTAGATGACGGTACGCACAACTTGCTCGGAGCTCTGAAAACTAGCATGGGTACCTTGGGCGCTAAGGATATTAAGGAGATGCAGCAAGTGGAAGTGGTAATTGCTCCTTCTCTGCTGACTGAGGGTAAAGTCTATCAAAAAGCTCAACAGTTGGGCATGGGTAAGTAGATTTACCGATCGAATACCAGCATACCTTGACAAAATTTGTTCAAGAGTCTCGAAATTTACAGAATATTGTGGAATTATCGAGAAGTAGGTGTCACAATATAAGAAGCGGAGACGCATGTTTCCGTTCACTCCTCACACCACACTCCGCCCGGACTACTGTTCGGGCGGTTCCTTTTTTGCCGGACATCTTGGCTCTTGCTTACTAGATACAGAACAGAGGCTTGTAGCTCCGGAGAAGCGGAGAGTGGGAGAGTGGGAAAGTCTGGGAGTTGGAGAATTTTTCTTATACATAAGTGCATTCTGCCTTCGGAAACATAAGTGCCTTCGGAAACATAAGTGCCTTGTTCCTTCAGAAACCTTGTGCCTTCTTCCTTCTACCCTCTTCCCTCTTCCTTCTACCGTCTTCCTTCTTCCTTCAGAAGCCTTCTGTTAAAATCGTTGACGCAAGTGGTTACACTTTTTGCTAGACTTGTTATCCGAGAAATAGTATTTACAAGGATGGCTAGGGATGTCAGCAGCCGCGCAAGTAACCGACTCTACCTTTAAGCAGGAAGTGCTCGATAGCGAAGTTCCAGTTCTAGTGGATTTTTGGGCTCCCTGGTGTGGGCCCTGTCGGATGGTGGCGCCCGTCGTAGACGAAATTGCCCAGCAATATGAAGGGCAGGTCAAGGTAGTAAAAGTTAATACCGACGAGAATCCTAACGTGGCCAGCCAATACGGTATCCGCAGCATTCCGACGCTGATGATATTTAAGGGCGGTCAACGTGTGGATATGGTGGTTGGGGCAGTTCCGAAAACTACTCTGGCAAACACTCTGGAAAAGTACATTTAACCCAACTGCGAGCGGTTTCGCGCTGTTCTTTGTGGGCCGCGAAAGCTAACTCGCTTCAGAACCGGGGCAAAGCTACTGGAAAAGTTATTAGTTGCCAGCAGGGCAATTTGCTGGTGGCTATTAGCTTCTAAATTTAGCTTGCCCCTTAATTTTTAGTAGCGACAATTTGTTATTGTTTCGGAAAAATTCATGATTCGTTCTGAGTCTGGTCAAGGTTTTGAGTCCCTCCAAGCTGAATTGATCGATTTGATCGATCGCTTCCCAATGTTAAAGCACTCTGAGTGGATCGAACGATCGCTCTCTACTATAGTGCAAATGGCAGGAGAGGAGCTCGATCGCCTAGACTGGAAAATTATGGCTGCGTCGCTCCGAGATATGGAGAGCGCTTTTGAGATGTTTTATCCTTACCGCCACGTTCGCAAAATTGTGATTTTTGGTTCGGCGAGGGTGTCACCGCAATCGGCGGAATATTTGATGGCCAGAGACTTTGCGCGGGCGATGGCCCAGCAGGGGTTTATGGTGATTACTGGCGGCGGCGGGGGAATTATGCAGGCGGGGAACGAGGGGGCGACTGCTGAACGTTCTTTTGGGCTGAACATTCAGTTACCTTTCGAGCAGAGTTCTAATCCTTTCATTGCCGGCGATCCCAAATTGCTCAATTTTAAATATTTTTTCACTCGTAAGTTATTTTTTCTCCGGGAGAGCGATGCTTTGGCTCTGTTTCCGGGTGGTTTTGGCACTCTGGACGAGGCTTTTGAGTGTCTGACTTTGACTCAAACTGGCAAGTTCGGGCCGGCTCCTGTGGTATTGATCGATCGACCGGGAGGAGATTATTGGCACGATTGGAATTATTTTGTGCAAAAACAATTGCGGGGTCGGGGTTTGATTTCACCCGAGGATCGCAGCCTGTATACGATTACTGACGATATAAATGTCGCTTGCGAGGCGATCGGCAGTTTTTATCTGGTTTATCACTCCTGCCGCTACGTGCGCGAAAAATTGGTAATTCGCTTGAAAACAGAGCTTTCTGAGGAGAATGTTGATCGGCTAAATACTGATTTTAGCGATATTGTTGTCACTGGAAAAATTGAAAAAAGTCAAGCTTTGGAACCGGAAATAGGAGATGAAACTTTCGATCTGCCGCGCCTGACTTTGCATTTCAACCAGCGGGATTTTGGGCGGCTTTATCAGCTAATTGCTGCTATTAATCAAATGGGTGCAGCTTCGCCGGCGGCGGCCCATCCAGAACAAAAGTAGTTATTAGTTATCAGTCATTAGTCTTTTTAAATATCCGTGAGATTAGATAGAAGTTGGACAACTTGTATTTTGACAAAAGCGCTCTGCTGAGATAACTTTTTGTAAAAAGTAAAGAAAAAAGCGTCCAAGAGCTAAAGAAAATATTGTCAATACCTTGATGGCGTTGTTTGGGAAAAAACAGCAAAATGCTAGACCTGCTGCTAATTGCAATTTTGGGATTTCTCGGCAGTTTCGGTCACTGCGCTGGGATGTGCGGCCCGCTGACAATGGCGTTTTCTCTTTCTAATTCCCGCAACGATAAATTAGCTGCTTTCCGCTTTCATTTGCTGCTAAATTTGGGGAGAATTACTGCTTACGCTTTGGTTGGTGCTGCAATTGGCGGACTGGGTTCGGTGTTAATTGCTGGCGGACTTTTGGCAGGTACGGGTAGCGAATTGCGGCGGGCGATCGCACTTCTAACGGGCACGATGCTGATTTGGTTCGGAGTAGGGCAAATTAAACCGAACTTGCTGCCGGGATTGCCCCGATTGCACCCGCTGTCGCACGATCGAGTCGGACAAGCAATGAGCAAGCTTTCGGCGCAAAAAAAATGGTGGGTGCCAGTTGCTTTGGGTTTGCTTTGGGGTTTGATTCCCTGCGGCTTCCTCTACGCAGCGCAGATTAAGGCGGCGGAAACCGGAAATTCGGTTTTGGGTGCGGCGACGATGCTGGCCTTCGGACTCGGCACGCTGCCAACTATGCTGGGAGTGAGTTTTTTTGCTGGCAGATTGAGCGCGGACAAGCGCAGTCAACTTTTTCGTGCGGGTGGCTGGGTGACGGTGGCGATCGGGATTCTTACCTTGCTGCGAACCGATGAAATGGTCGATTTTACCGGCCACGCAGCGCTGCTGTGCTTGATGCTAGCACTGTTGGCGCGTCCGGTTAGCAAGTTTTTGCCGCAACTGTTGCGCTATCGCCGCGTCTTGGGTGTGGGCGCGTTTGTCCTCGCAGTCGCCCACACGTTTCATATGCTGGATCATACGCTGAAATGGAATTTTGACGCGCTATCTTTTATGTTGCCGCAGCACCAGTTGGGAATGGCGGCTGGGATGCTGTCGCTGCTGTTGATGTTGCCGGCGGCGGTTACAAGTTGCGATCGCATTCAAAATTATTTAGGCCAACTGTGGCGAATGATTCACCTGTTAAGCGTTCCAGCTTTCTTGCTGTGCGCTGTACACGCTGCACTCATCGGTTCCCACTATCTCGGCGGTTTTGAATGGAAGTTGCACAATCAACTGCTGACAGCCGTTTTAGCGGTGGTTGCGGTGTTAGTTATGTTGGTGCGATCGCGCTTTTTTTGGTCAATTTTATCACTGGACAAGTTCTATGTTTCGCCTGTCAAACAAAAGTAAAAGTTTAGGATTGTTAGTTTTTTTGGGATTGCTAATTGAAGCAGCAATTCCCACTGCGCCGCAGTTAAACTCGATTTCAGTTTTGGCGCACCAAGTCGAAGTCTCGGGAGATGTAGCCGCTACCTTTCACCTAGAACCAAACCACAACCCCCGCGCCGGACAGTCTGCGAAAGTGTGGTTTGCGCTGACTCGCCGGGGCGGCAAAATTATCCCCTTAGAGCAGTGCAATTGCAAATTAGCGGTTTATCCAAAAGAGCGCCCAGAAGGGGATAAGCCACTGATGCAGCCGCCTTTAAAAGCCATATCTGCCGAGAAATATCAAGGGATTCCCGGGGCTGATATCGTGTTTCCCAAGGCTGGCATTTACCAGCTTGACTTGAGCGGAACAGCCAAAAACGAAGCTAATTTTAAACCGTTTAAACTGAGTTACACTGTTACCGTTAGGTAATACCATTTGAGATTTTAAGGACTGATTCGGGAGAGAGCTTATGTAAATTAACCGCAGAGATCGCAGAGAGCGCCGAGGGGAGAAAAGAAGAGGAAGATTGACAGCAAGTTTTCTATTTTAGTTAAGGAGGACAGGGTATCTATAATTTAGTTAAATTACTATTATAGCAACTACCAAGAGGCTTAAGACGTGCTTAATTGCTGAAACCATGGATTTTATTGCGCTTTGCTTCTTCCTTCTTCCTTCACACAAAAAATCTTAATTTTTAATAAAGATAAGTCCGTACATTTTGCACTAAGTAAATTTCTGCGTTACCTTGTCAATGTCCATTATGGAATTTGTGCAAGCTAACCTCTCTGGAGCTGACCCAAGGATATAACGATGGATATCTTATCTAACACCGTGGCCCTATCGCGGATGCAATTTGCGCTAACCGCCATATTCCATATGCTGTGGCCAGTTCTGACAACTGGAATGGGGATTTATCTGGTAATTGTTGAAGGAATGTGGCTGAAAACTCGCAATCCCGACTACTACCATCACGCTCGTTTTTGGTCTAAACTCTACCTCCTAAACTTCGGTATAGGAGTAGCTTCAGGAATTCCTATGGAATTCCAATTTGGCACGAATTGGGCACCATTCTCTGAAGCTGTTGGTGACTTTTTTGGCAGCATTTTAGGCTTTGAAGCTTCAATGGCATTTATGCTAGAAGCCGGCTTTTTAGGAATTATGCTGTTTGGTTGGGAGCGCGTTCACCCAATGATCCATTATTTCGCTACAATCATGGTAGCGTTCGGCGCTAACCTATCCACAGTCTGGATTTTAGTCGCTAACTCTTGGCTGCAAACTCCTGCGGGCGGAGAAATGGTCAATGGCAAGTTTATTGTCAGCGATTACTTTCAAGCAATTATGAACCCGTTCGCATTAAACAGCATTCTTCATATGTTTTTTGCGACGTTAGAAACTTCGCTGTTTGTCATTGGCGGAATTAGCGCTTGGTATATTCTCAATAAGCGCAACCAAGCGTTTTTTTCCAAGTCTTTAAAAATTGCCATAGCCACAGCAATCGCCGTTGCACCTTTGCAGATATACATCGGACATTTGAGCGCCGAACAAGTTTATCACTATCAACCCGCTAAATTAGCAGCAATTGAAGCTAAGTGGGAAACCTCACCAGCGGGAGAGTCAGCAGATTGGACTTTGCTAGCTTTGCCTAATGAAAAAGCCCAAAAAAATGACTGGGAAATTAGCGTACCCAATGGCTTAGGATACGTTCTGGAATTCAAACAAAAACTCTCCGAACCCGTACTAGGTTTAAAGGAATGGAAGCCA
The DNA here is from genome assembly GCF_036701945.1 of Microcoleus sp. MON1_C1. Classification (NCBI taxonomy): domain Bacteria; kingdom Bacillati; phylum Cyanobacteriota; class Cyanophyceae; order Oscillatoriales; family Microcoleaceae; genus Microcoleus; species Microcoleus sp. MON1_C1. The sequence continues at coordinate 72,960 of NZ_JAUBRO010000034.1, forward strand.
GAGAATAGACCACGGATGGTGGGTTTAATCTACTATTGTTTTCGCATCATGTCCGGTATTGGATTCTTCTTTGTAGGATTGATGCTGTTCAGTATAATTCAGTGGCTGCGAGGCAAACTTTCTGCTGAAAATATCGGCAGTCAAGCTTGGCTGATGCGCGCTTGGGTATTAGCTGCTCCCCTAGGATATATTGCTGTAGAATCGGGTTGGATTGTCCGTTGTGTCGGCAGACAACCGTGGGCTTTATACGGGCAAATTCGCACTGCTGACGCGGTGTCAAACATCCCCGCCAGCAATGTTTTAACTTCTCTGAGTTTCTTTGCCGTTGTTTACAGCTTTTTGTTTGTTTGTGCCTTGTATTTTGGCAGCAGAATTATCCGCCAAGGCCCTAATTTAAGTCTGCCTGTGCCAGGTTTAGACAATCAACCCGAAATCGAAAATCAACCTGCAGGACACATTCCCGATCAACGTCCCGTAGAAGCACAACACTAGGAGATTGTATGCAAGCTTTGGAGCATTTTCTCCCGCAAGTTTGGTTTGTAATTTTGGCTTTGTTCCTATTGCTCTACGTCATGCTAGACGGTTTTGACTTAGGAGTAGGAATCTTGTCTCTGACTTCTGACGACGAGGAACGCAGGGGCATTTTAATGACGAGTTTGGGCAACGTTTGGGACGCGAACGAAACGTGGCTGGTGTTGATGGCAGGCGCTTTATTTGGTGCATTTCCACTTGCTTACGGCACCATTTTAACGGCATTGTACATACCGATTTGCGTGATGCTGTTTGGTTTGATATTTCGGGCTGTAGCCTTTGAGTTTCGCGAGCATTCTAATCGCAAATTCCTCTGGAATTATGCCTTTGGTGCTGGCAGTTTTTTAGCAGCTTTAGCTCAAGGATTTGCCCTCGGTGCGGTGCTCGAAGGCATTGCGGTTGACGAAGCCGGTCACTTTGTGGGTACTACTTGGGACTGGCTGGATTGGCGATCGCTCTTGGTTGCTTTGACGCTGATTCAAGGCTATGTTTTGATCGGTTCAACCTATCTCATTATGAAAACGGAGGGCGAACTGCAAACCAATCACTATCGCACGGCTAAAATTGCGGCGGTGACAACTTTAATCGGAGCGATTTTAATTACGATCGCCACTCCGATTTTTTACGAAAGCGCTAGAGCCAGGTTGTTCGAGAAACCGCTAGTTTATGTCTTTGCCGCGATTCCTTTACTGGGAGTGCTGTTGGTAGGACTGCTGCTGAAAAGTCTCGCAAACAAAGAAGAACGCACGCCGTTTGTCTGGACGATTCTGATTTTTTTGCTCAGTTTTATCGGCTTGGGGTTGATTGTTTTTCCCTATATTATTCCTTCCAAAATCACGATTTACCAAGCCGCAGCTTCGCCCAGCGCCCTGGTATTTATGATTGTGTTCATGGGCGTTCTGCTCCCGATTATGATTTTTTACAACATCTACAATTATGTTGTGTTTCGGGGTAAGGTTGTCGGCGGCCACTACGGGGAATAAAGCATAATAAAACCGCAGATGCAGGCAAATATACGCAGATAAGCTCAACTCTCGATCCGGGTTTATCTGCGTATATTTGCGGTTAAAAATTACAAATTATTGTTTTCCGATACCATCACAACTTACGCAACCATACTATACATAACATAGCGCCAATAGTGCAGAATAGCGAAAGGAACTGGTCGAGAATTAGCGATCGCACGTCATGCGATTTGAAATTTGAGATTTGAGATTGCTGCCACGGATGAGTCCGGAGGATTGCGAGCGGGATGCGGAGCTTTTTTCAAAGGTAGACAGATAAATCCGGGGACTTGTGACCAAGTTGATTTCGGTCAAATAATAATTGATAAACATGGGAAAAAAATTACAGTTAATTCTGTCCCTACCGAGAGTGCAGAATTTGCGATCGCTATCTTTGTCACATAATAAAATACAATGGAATGGAATGTTTTAATTTAACTGTTGTATAAACGAGTTATGGATGCGATCGCACATTTGTCAGGTTATCTAATTACAGAGAAACTTTATGTAGGTACACGTACCCTAGTCTATCGAGGCATCCGTACCCGTGACCAATACCCAGTCGTCGTCAAACTGCTGCAAAACAAATACCCCACCTTCGACGAGCTCGTCCAATTTCGCAACCAATATACCATTGCCAAAAATCTAGACTTCCCTCACATCGTCAAACCGCTGACGCTGGAAGTATATCACAATAGCTATGCCCTAGTAATGGAGGACTTTGGCGGAGTCTCCCTACCTACTTATCTCAAAACAGCAACAAATCAAACCCAATCATTTCAAGCTTTACCTTTAGCAGAATTTCTCCAAGTCGCCATACAACTAACAGATATTATTCACTACCTTTACCAAAACCGAGTCATTCACAAAGATATTAAACCCGCTAATATTCTCATTAATCCCGACACCAAACAAATTCAACTAATTGACTTTAGTATTGCATCCCTCCTAGCACGAGAAACCCAAGAAATCCAGAATCCCAATATTTTAGAAGGAACATTAGCCTATCTCTCCCCCGAACAAACAGGACGGATGAATCGAGGCATTGACTATCGTAGTGACTTTTACTCCCTGGGTGTGACTTTTTATGAATTGTTGACAGGAAAGTTGCCATTTATCTCGAATGACCCGATGAAAGTGGTGCATTTTCATCTCGCCAAAAAGTCGAAACCTAGCCATCACATTAATCCTGAAATTCCCCCGATCTTATCTGAAATTGTCAGTAAACTGATGGCGAAAAATGCCGAAAATCGCTATCAGAGTGCATTAGGACTCAAGCACGATTTAGAGATTTGTTTAGTTCAATTACAAAAAACAGCCCAGATAAAATCTTTTGAACTTGGAAAGCGAGATATTAGCGATCGCTTTACTATCCCCGAAAAGCTCTACGGTAGAGAAAAAGAAGTTGATCACCTATTAGCTGCCTTTGAGCGAGTCAGCACAGGTAGCACCGAAATGATGTTAGTAGCAGGTTTTTCGGGAATTGGGAAAACCGCCGTTGTCAATGAAGTTCATAAACCCATTCTCCGTAAGCGCGGTTATTTTATCAAAGGCAAATACGATCAATTTCAACGCAACATTCCCTTCAGTGCCTTTGTGCAAGCCTTCCGGGACTTAATGGGTCAATTGCTATCTGAATCGGATACGCAACTGCAAACATGGAAAACCCAGATTTTAGCAGCAGTGGGAGACAACGGACAAGTCTTGATTGACGTGATTCCTGAGTTAGAAGGCATAATTGGCGCTCAACCTCCTGCAACAGAATTGTCAGGAAGTGCCTCCCAAAATCGCTTTAATCGGCTGATGCAGAAATTTGTGCAAGTTTTCACCAGCAAAGAACATCCTTTAGTGATGTTTTTGGATGACTTGCAATGGGCGGATTCAGCATCCCTGAATTTGCTACAATTATTGATGATCGATACAGGATATTTATTAGTATTGGGGGCCTATCGAGATAATGAAGTTTGGCCCGTGCATCCATTTATTTTAAGAGTGAATGAGATAGTTAAAACGGGGGCAACAGTGAATACAATTACTTTGGAACCGTTAAGCGAACTAGATATGAATTTGTTGGTGGCGGATACGCTGAATTGCGAATCATCACTGGCCCAACCTTTGACAAAATTAGTCTCTCAAAAAACTCAGGGTAATCCTTTCTTTGCAACTCAGTTTCTCAAGACATTACATGACGAGCAGCTAATTAGCTTTAACTGGGAGATTCGGCATTGGCAGTGTGATATTGCCCAAGTGAAAGCCTTAGCTATCACTCATGATGTCGTTGAATTCATGGCGTTGCAATTGCAGAAGCTGCCCAAAGGAACTCAGTATCTTCTCACCTTAGCTGCTTGTATAGGATCACATTTTGATTTGAATACGTTAGTAATTGTCGGTGAGAAATCTGCTGGAATGACGGCTTTGGCTTTATGGAAAGCATTACAGGAAGGTTTGGTGATTCCCACGACCAAAATCTATAAGTTCTTTACGGAATCGGATAGTGATGAAGTTTTCAAGGCTTCAGCTAATCCAACTTATCGATTTTTACACGATCGCGTCCAGCAAGCCGCATATTCGCTAATTCCCGATTCACAGAAAAAAGCAACTCATCTCAAAATTGGACAGTTACTCCAGCAAAATTGCGCCGAGATGGAACGAGAGGAAAAACTGTTTGATATTGTCGGGCATTTGAATCGAGGAATTGAGTTAATCACCCAACCGACCGAACGAGAAGCCTTAGCTAAACTAAACTTGGCAGCCGGTTGTAAAGCCAGAAATTCTACGGCCTACACCGCAGCCAGAGTTTATCTACAAGTGGGGGTTGAGCTACTGAGGGCCAACTGCTGGGAAAGCCAGTATGAATTAACGCTGGACCTCTATATTGCTGCTGCTGAAGCCGCCTATTTGAATGCTGACTTTGATGGCATGGAAGAGATGGCAGCACAGGTGTTACAGAATGCACAGACAATCTTAGACAAAATCAAAATTTACGAAATTCAAATCGTCGCACAGACAGCACAAAGCAAGACGTTAGAAGCGATTGCAGTAGCAAGAGATGCACTGTGGCAATTGGGGGTTGAACTCCCCAGTGCACCTGACGAAGCCTTGATTGGTAAAGCCCTACAGAGCCTTGCGGAGCAACTAAGCGGCAGAAAAATTGAGGAACTAATCGATCTGCCTGTGATGAGCGATCCTCAGACTCAGGCAGCTATGCCAATATTGGCCATGTTATTTGCACCCATTCTCCAGGGAATTCCAGGCTTAGTGCCCCTACTGAGCTCCACGATGGTAAGTTTATCACTCGAATTTGGGAATGCACCCGCATCGACGGTGGGCTATGCGATTCACGGGCTTGTATTAAGTGCCTTTTTGGGAGAGGCAAAAACGGGCTATAGCTTTGGTAAATTGGCACTCTCATTGCTCGATCGTGTCAATGCACGAGAATTTAAGTGCATTACTCATAATATGTTCGGGGCATTTATTCAGCATCATCAAAATGCTATGAGGGCAGGGATACCAACCCTGAAAGAGGGCTTTATTGCTGGCATGGAAACTGGCGATTTTCTTAACGCTGGCTACAACATAGCTACTTACAGCTACATCAACTTTTTCGGTGGGGTAGAACTGGATACTTGGGAACCGGAACTTGCAGTCTACAGTGCTACATTGGCTCAGGTGAAGCAATATTCGGCTCGGACTTATTTGCATATGGAGCGGCAGATGTTGCAGAACTTGAGGGAAGTAGTGAATCAACCGGATTGCTTAATCGGCGAAGCCTATGATGAAACGGTAATGATTCCTAAGCACTATCAGGATCGTGAATTCAGTGCGATCGCCCTTGTCTACGTCTACAAACTACTGCTTGCTTATTCCTTTGGTAATTATCCGGCTGCTCTAAACTACATTACCCGAGCCAAAGAGTGTGTGATGGCAGTATCGGGATTAATTATTGTTCCCATTTTCCATTTTTATGCAGCCTTGACGCACCTGGCGCTCTTCCCCACACACCCAAAAACCGAGCAAGCTTCCATTCTCGCCCTAGTGGAAACCCATCAAACGACTCTGCACCAATGGGCGCAAAATGCTCCCATGAATCATCTGCATAAATGGTATTTGGTTGAAGCAGAACGGCAGCGGGTTTTGGGCAATAAAGCAGATGCAATTGAAATGTACGATCGCGCCATCCAACTAGCTCAAGAAAATCAATTCATCAACGAAGAAGCCCTCGCCAACGAACTCGCCGCCAAGTTCTACTTTGACTGGGGCAAAGAAAAAGTAGCTCAAGCCTACATGATTGAAGCGTATTATTGTTATGCCCGATGGGGAGCTAAAGCCAAAATAGACGATTTGGAAAAAAGTTATCCTCGCTTACTCGGTATTATCCTTCAGCAAGCTCAATCATTTAGTTCCTTTAAAGAAACGATCGCCCGGGGAACGATTACTTATACCCACTCTTCTAGCAGCAACTCTGAATTTCTAGATTTGCCTACTCTGATCGACGCCTCTCAAGCCATTTCTGGGGAAATTGAACTAGATAAACTCCTGACTACTCTTTTAAAAATAGCGATCGCGAATGCTGGGGCAACTAAGTGTGTCTTATTGCTCAAACAAGAACAGTATTTACAGGTAGCGGCTCTTGTAGCAGAGGGACAGGAACCTAAGCTATTACCAGCAATACCTCTAGAATCTAGTCAGGATGTAGCAATTAGTTTGGTTAACACTGTCAAGCGTAGTTTGAAACCTTTGGTAATAGTCGATGCTAGGGTAAGTTCCCAGGTTGCGGGCGATCGCTATATTGAACAGCACCAGCCGATAAGTGTTCTGTGTATGCCAATTCTTAATCAAGGGCAGTTGATAGGAGTTTTATACCTGGAAAATAACCTGACGGTTGGGGCCTTTACGAGCGATCGCATTGAAGTGCTAAATTTGCTGGCTTCTCAAGCTGCTATTTCCTTAGAAAATGCCCGTTTGTATCAAGAATCTCAACAAGCATTTACCCATCTCAAACAGGCACAAATAAAAATAGTTCAAAGCGAAAAGATGTCAGCCTTGGGAAACTTAGTGGCTGGGGTTGCTCACGAAATTAATAATCCAGTTGGTTTTCTTGTTGGTAATATTCAACCCGCCTTAGATTATATCAAAGATTTGTTTGGATTGCTCGATTTGTATCAACAAAAATATCCGCAACTCGATCCAGAGATTCAAGAAGAAATCGAGAACATCGATCTGGAATACATCCGGGAAGATTTACCGAAATTAGTAGGTTCGATGCGGGAAGGCGTGAAGCGGATTCGGGATATTAGTACCAGTCTACGAACCTTCTCCCGTGCCGATACTAACTATCCCGTAGCTTGTAATATCCACGATGGCATCGATAGCACCATTATGATCCTGAAACATCGGCTCAAGGCTAACGAAACTCGTCCAGAAATCAAAGTGATTAGGGAATATGGAAATTTGCCACAAGTGGAGTGTTATGCCGGACAGTTGAATCAAGTATTTATGAATTTGTTAGGTAATGCGATTGATGCTTTGGATGAATCAAATCAAGGACGAACTTATGGAGAAATCGCCAATCAAATTACCATTAAAACCGACATTTCTCTGGACAAAAAGCAAGCGATAATTTGCATTAAAGATAACGGTGTGGGCATGAGTGAAGCTGTGCAAGAGAAGATTTTTGATGAGTTATTTACTACCAAGGAAGTAGGGAAAGGGACGGGGTTGGGATTGGCGATCGCACGGCAGATTGTAGTTGAGAAACACGGCGGTACAATAGAGGTAAATTCTGTATTGAGAGAAGGGACGGAGTTTACAATTTTATTGCCGATGAAAGGATAAGACTAGGGAGCATCTCATCTTTGTAAAAACACTTCTTCTGGCTCCTTCCTTCTTCTTCTTTCCTCCTGCCTCCTGCCTCATGTCTCCTGCCTCAAAACTCCAATTTTGGGCTTGGCTGCTTTCATTGAGATGCTCCCTAAGACTATCTTGATAGATCGCCATCTTTCTCTTCAAAAGTGAAAAAGAATAAAAGCGGTAGAGTGTGTAGGCTGGGGATTTCGCAGTTTTATTTTCCTCAGACTAGATAAATAAAAGTGTATAATTAGTTACAATAGTCAATGTCTGAGATGGGGTAATCCCGATGAGTGCTGCAGTGGATTTGACGAAGCGAGTTTCAGGATATCATCTGGTTGAGCAATTATACTGTGGTTCCAGAACCCTAGTTTATCGAGCTATCCGAGAAACAGATCAGCTTCCGGTTGTCATTAAACTATTAAATCGAGACTACCCCAGCTTCAGCGAACTGCTGCAATTCCGCAACCAGTATACCATCGCCAAAAATCTACGTCTGCCTGGAGTCGTTGAACCCTACAATTTGGACTCCTATCGCCACAGCTATGCCCTAGTAATGGAGGATTTTGGCGGCATTTCTCTGCGAGACTACGCCCAAGAGGCCTCGCTGACTCTGGCAGAAATCTTGGAAATTGTTATTCAAATAACTGACATTCTTGACGGACTGTACCGAAACAGAGTCATCCACAAAGATATTAAGCCAGCTAACCTCCTAATACATCCCGAAACCAAACAAGTCAAACTGATTGACTTTAGCATCGCCTCCCTACTTCCGAGAGAAACTCAAGAAATTCAAAATCCCAACATCTTAGAGGGAACCCTCGCCTATATTTCTCCCGAACAAACCGGAAGAATGAACCGAGGCATCGACTACCGCACTGACTTTTATTCTCTGGGAGCTACCTTTTACGAACTGCTGACAGGAAAACTGCCATTTGAATGTGATGATCCGATGGAGTTGATTCACTGCCATATTGCCAAACAGCCTCCTGCAATAAACAGCAAAGAAATCCCGCAGGTGGTTTCGGATATGGTGATGAAGCTGATGGCAAAGAATGCCGAACAGCGCTATCAAAGTGCCAGGGGATTGAAGTATGACTTAGAACGGTGTTTGCACCAGTACCAAGAAACTGGAAAGATTGAAACTTTTGAGTTAGGAACGCGGGATGTATGCGATCGCTTCCTGATTCCCGAAAAACTCTACGGTCGAGAACGAGAAATACAGCAACTTTTAGAAGCCTTTGAACGAGTAGCACAAGGCAACAGCGAAATGATGCTCGTTGCAGGCTTTTCCGGCATAGGAAAAACCGTTGTGGTTAATGAAGTTCAAAAACCCATTGTCCGACAGCATGGCTATTTCATTAAAGGTAAATTTGACCAGTTCAATCGCAATATTCCCTTTTCGGCATTTGTGCAAGCATTCCGCGATTTAATGACACAATTGCTCAGTGAAAGCGATCTCCAACTCCAAGCATGGAAAACCAAAATTTTAGCAGCCCTTGGTGACAACGGACAAGTCATTATTGAAGTCATTCCCGAACTAGAACGGATTATCGGGCAACAACCCCCAGCCCCAGAATTGTCAGGGAGTGCTGCTCAAAATCGGTTCAATTTACTATTCCAAAAATTTATCTCTGTTTTTACCACAAAAGAGCATCCCTTAGTGATGTTTCTGGATGATTTGCAGTGGGCAGATTCAGCATCTTTAAAGTTGATGCAGTTGCTTATAGGTGAATCCCAGTCCAGTCACCTGCTACTAATTGGAGCCTATCGAGACAATGAAGTTTCCCCTGCCCATCCCTTAATGTTGACTTTAGATGAAGTCACAAAAATCGGGGCAATAGTCAATACCATTACACTAGCACCTCTGGCTCGATCCAGTTTGAATCAATTAGTAGCAGATACGCTGACTTGTTCTCCTAAGTTAGCAGAACCGCTGACTGAACTGGTGTATAAGAAGACAAAAGGAAACCCATTTTTTGCGACGCAGTTTCTCAAGGCATTGCATCAAGATGAGTTGATTATTTTTGATGTTAAAGCAGGATATTGGCAGTGCTGTATTAGCAAAATTACCGAAGCAGCACTGACGGATGACGTAGTTGAATTCATGGCGCAGCAGTTACAGAAATTGCCAGTAGAAACTCAGGAGGTTTTAAAATTAGCCGCTTGCATTGGCAATCAGTTCGATCTGACAACATTAGCAATTGTTTCGGAAATCTCGGAGACGGGAACGGCAACGGCTTTATGGAAAACTTTACAGGAAGGTTTTGTTTTACCTCAGAGTGAGATTTATAAATTTTATGTAGGGGAAGAAGAAAATATCGATCGAGGTACTTCTCAAACAGTTGTTTATCGCTTCTTGCACGATCGCGTCCAACAAGCGGCTTATTCTTTGATTCCCGAAAGCGATCGCGCGCTCGCCCATTATCAAATCGGGCAACTGCTGCTGCAACAGATTTCACCAGAAGCTAGAGAAGAACGCATTTTTGAATTAGTCAATCAATTAAATTACGGCACGACGCTGGTTGTCGAAAAAACAGAACGAGACGATTTAGCACAACTCAACCTGATTGCTTGCCGCAAAGCGAGATCGGCAACTGCCTATCAAGCAGCCCGCGAATATGCCACAGTGGGGCTGCAACTGCTGGGAACAGACGCTTGGGAACGGCATTACGAAATGACCCTATCCCTGCACGACTTAGCTGCCGAGGTGGCTTTCTTGGCCGGCGATTTTGAGCAGATGCACCAGTGGATTGAAGCGGTGATTCATCATGCGAAAACACCTTTAGAACAGGTGCAAGTTTATCAAGTTAAAATCCAGGCATT